>JAVHRG010000288.1:0-9949 GCA_036171535.1 Sulfurospirillum sp.
CTCTGTTAAAAGAGAATATGAGCCATAAAGAAATTAACACACGTTTAGGCGAAGATGCAGCCTACACCAAAGCCGTCGATGACTTTTTAAACAGTGTGATAGTACAATAGTGACACCATTTAAATTAACATTGAACTCATAAAAGGTGTAGTAGGTATGCGGAAAGAACTTAAGTACGAATTGCGGTATGGCAGGATTCATCCGCTTACCGAACTACCCGACCGACAGCGCTTTATCAACACACTTTCAAATTCTACCGCCAATAAACTTGCCCTCCTCAATGTCAACGGATTTTGGAATTTTAACCATTCATTTGGGTATGAGGTGGGAGACAAAATCCTCAAAATCATCTCTCAAAGACTTAGACGTCGCTTTGCTCATGCGGTTGTCTTTCACTTAGGAGCAGATGTATTTGCGATTCTTGCGGGAAAAGAGATAGCCCATGAACATTTTTTACAAAATATTGAATCCTGCCTCTGGTACTTTGGTTATTCACCTATTGAACTGGAAGATGAGAAAGTCTATGCACCGCTTCGCATTGGTGTTGCGATAGGATATGATGACCTCTTCCTCAACGCTGAGTTTGCAATCAAGCAAGCCAAACGTGTTGGAAAAGATTTGATGATCTATGATGCAGCCATACCCTCATTATGCAATCCACAGGCAAATGCTAAAGCCGATTTGACATGGGAAAGTACGATCAGAGAAGCACTTAAAAAAGATCGTTTTGAAGTCTACGCTCAAAGCATTGAAGGCGGGAAATTTCCAAAATTTGAATGCTTGGTGCGCCTACATCACAGCGATGGTCGCATTATTTCACCCTATCTCTTTTTAGAGCATGCCAAACGTTCAAATTTATACGCCAATATCACCAAAATTGTTATTCAAAAATCATTTGCCTTTTTTGCCAACAAACGAGCAGAGTTTTCCATCAATCTCTCACTGAGTGACATTTTAGATCAAAGTCGAGTTGACTTTTTATTGGAGAAGATGTACGAATACAATGTGGCGGAACGCCTTATTATTGAACTAACAGAGGGCGAAGGGATTGAAAATCATCCTGAAGTGCTCTCCTTTTTAAGCCTTCTTAAAAGCCAAGGCGTGAAAATCGCCATTGACGACTTTGGAACGGGTTACTCTAATTTTGAATATCTTGTGAAACTTCAAGCGGACTTCATTAAGATTGATGGCTCTTTAATTAAAACGATCAACAAAAACGCTACGCATAAAGCCGTCGTAGAAACCATTGTAACGTTTGCCCAAAAAGTAGGTATGGAAACAATTGCAGAATTTGTTGCTTCCGAAGATATTTATCTTACATGTAAAGAGGTTGGAATTGACTATTTTCAAGGCTACTTATGGAGCGAACCAACACCTTTTGAGAACCTCAAAATAGACTAGTTTTTACATGTCATATTGCGCGGAACACAACATGCATAAGCCTTTAAGAAAGGCTATAAAGTCATGGAAGAAGTACGCGATCGCTATGTGAGTTTTCATAACATTGACTGCTATGAAAATGCCACTCAAGTTTTAGATGCCATGTACGAACTTTTTGAGCTTCATCCAGAGGCTAAAGACAATTTATGGATTCGTTTTGAAACCCTCATCCCCAAAGATTACAAAGCTATTTTTGCAAACCACGACTCAAAAGATATTCTCTACCATATTTGCTCACACGTCTTTTATCTTTCAGCACTTTTTGAAGCGTATGAATTTGAAAAAGGGATTGAGTTGATGGAAAAAGCTGAAATGGAATGCTGCTAAAAATCCCGTAAAAAGCCTCTACACTTGCTATAATTGCATCAAGATTTTTGCAGGAGCAAAAGATGGCTTATTATAGTTGGATTTTAACTTTTCATGTTATGTCATTTATGTCGTGGATGGCAATGCTTTTTTATCTTCCACGTCTTTTTGTTTACCATGTTGAGCACTCGCATAAGAGTGAATTTGTCGAAGTGGTTAAAATTCAAGAGTACAAAGTCTACAAATACATCGGTCTTCCTGCTTTTTGGGCAACCCTTTTAAGCGGTGTAGCAATGCTTATCGTCAATCCGATTTTATTCGAAACAGGCGAATGGCTTTATGCAAAACTGATCGTGGTTGCTATTATGACAGCCTATTCATTTTCATTAGAATATTATAGAGTGCAACTTGAAAGTGATGAGTGTAAACGTAGCGGGAAGTTTTTTCGGGCTTACAATGAAATACCAACCCTTCTTTCCATTTTGATCGTAGCGTACGTTGTGGTTAAAACATTTTCATTACTTTTTACCGCAATTACCATTGCTTTTTTTATCTTTGTCATTTACATGATTTTTCAACAACCTGAGCATAAAGAGTAGTTTTACTTTTATTGATCAAATATCTTTACATGTAAACTAAAAAAGAGTCTCTCATTTTAATGGCAGATAAACAGATGAAGGCATCGTATCTTCATTAGAATTTAGATTTGTTCTATTTTTTACTTTGTACATTTTCGTATCAGCCTCAACCATCAAGTCATCAACCCTGCTCTCTTTGTCGCCCATTGCCATACCGATGGAGATTCCTAAGATTTTGGTATTTCCTTGAAATAAGAAGGGCTCTTTTAAGGCTTCAATACACTTTCTTGCAACTAAATGTACCGCATTTGTTGCGGAGATAAGATCGCTATCAAGGTCACTAAGCACCATTACAAATTCATCGCCGCCTACACGTGCTAGCGTATCACTCTCGCGTATCAACACCGAAAACCGCTTCGCCACTTCTATCAATGCCTGATCGCCTGCACCATGCCCCAAAGAGTCATTGATCGCCTTAAATCCATCCAAATCCATAAAAAGCAGCGCGAGGCGTGTATTATTTCGTGCGCACCGTGCCAAAGCTTGCTCCAATCTATCGACCATCAAAAAACGGTTAGGCAGTTTGGTCAAGTAGTCATAATGAGCTATTTCTCTTAACTCTTTTTGACTTGCTAAAAGCATCGCCATCAAGCGGTTAAACGCAACCGTCAAATACCCCACTTCATCCATTCTTGTTATCGGAAGTGGTTTGAGAGGAACTTCGCCAAGAGACATTTTATTCGCCAAAGAAGCCGACACTCGAAGCGGTCTAAAAAAGAAAAACAAGAAAAGAAACAGTATGGTCGGAACAATGATGAGGCTAATGATATGGGCTTGGATAAGGGTTGTTTTAATATTATTTTCCATCACAAAAGCCTCTTTGGTCTGGATGCGAGAAACGACAAACCAGTCGGTGTTGGGAATGGAGGCTATTGCCGATAACTCTTCGACACCATCGGTGTTGGTCGTGATGTCACTGCCTCTAAAACCCTCTAACGCTTTGTCATGCAAGAGGTTTTTCCCTTTTGAAGGTGTGGGTTTGAGTATCAGCCCTTTGTTCGCCGCTGCAATAAAAATGTGCTGCTTTGCATCAATAAGCAAAAAATCGCCTGTCTTGCCAATGTGCCCATTGAGGACACGATTGAAAAACGTGGCATCGTAATACGTCATGCCTACCACAATAGCGCGCACATGCCCCAAATCATCTTTGATCGGCATCGCCATAGGAAGAACGGGCTTGTTTAAACGCTTACTAACCTTCAGCGTTCCAATCACAAACTCTTGGCTAAACGCACGCTTAAAAAAATCATCGCTTGCATAGGCTTTTTCGCCCTCTAACAGTTCAAAACCCGTCCCTGCAATCAAACTGCCCTCTGCATTGAGTACAAACAAAGCACTAGAGAAGAGTGGATTGAAATCATGTAGCTCGCCAAGCCATCTTTTAAGTTGATTTGGATTTTCAAGCAATCCTAAAGGCATGCGAGAAGCGATGCGTGAAAGCAACGTTTTTCGAACGTCTATATCATGCGTAATATCTTTAGCCGCCTCATTGGCAAGCGCTTCTTGATGAATCGAAACAATCTTGAAAAGATTCGTATGGATGGTATATGCGGAAAAGTAATACCGTGTTAATCCCCCTAAGATGATCATAACACATATAAATAAAATCACCCTTGCAATAATGCTATTTTTAATTTTGTCAAAACTATCGTATTTCAACGTAAACACGGAACCTCTTTTGAATATAATACCTAAGATTTACTCTCACAAAATTATGAGTTTAAGGCTGTTATTCTACTTGTCTGTACCTTAATTCACAAAGAAAATACAAAGCTATAGTGAAACCTATTGGGTACGTATTATAAATGTGGTTCTCAAAGTAGCGCTGTGTTGATCCATTGCAAAAAACGCTCCGTTTAGCTTAAAGGCTCTGTCCGACCAAGTAACCCGAAGCCCATGCAAAATGAAGGTTAAATCCTCCACAATCGCCATCAATATCTAAAACTTCCCCACAAAAATAGAGGTTTTTTATCTTCTGGGACATCATATTCTTAGTATCTAATTCTCTCACATCCACGCCACCCGCGCACACTTCGGCACTTTCAAAGCCTTTGGTTGCGTTTACATGTAAACGGAGTGACTTCAACGCAAAGACGATCTTTTTGATCTCTTTAGCTCCCAAAGAGGATGCCTCTTTGATATGCGTTATGTGAATATTTTCGATGATAAAATGCGCGAGTTTTTTGGGAATCATCCCCTCAAGCCACAAGGAGAGTGATTTGTCTTTGGCAATGGTGAGTCTTTTTTGAAGCAATGAGCTCAGCGCTTCACGGCTAAGATTGGGTAAAAGATCAAGCACGACATCGACTGTTTCGCCTTTGACAAATGCCTTAGATGCTTTGCGACTCAGGTCTAAAATGGCAGAACCAGAGAGTCCGTATGCAGTAAAGAGCAGATCGCCCTGAACGCTTTGGCATTTTTGATTGTCGATGTAAAGCTCCACATTCGCATCCATCTTCACGCCACTCACCTCTTTGAGGTGAGGCTCGTCACACACAAACTGCACCAAAGAAGGGTACGGTTCAATGACGCTGTGACCAAGTGTTTTTGCAAAGCCATAACCACTGCCAGAACTCCCAAGTGTTGGCATCGCAACACTTCCTGTGGCAATAACACAGGCATCAAAAACATATGCTTGAGCGTTTACATGTAAAATAAATTCGTCGCCTTTTTTCTCAATCTTTGTCACGTCACACTCAAGCAAAACATTTACATGTAAAGCTCTCACTTCATGCAGTAGCATATCGACGACGCTGGACGCTTGGTGACTCATAGGGTAGAGTCTGCCCTCTTCACCTTCGCGCATTTCCAATCCTAAAGAGCGAAAAAAAGTTTTACATGTAAGGGTATCAAAACGCCTCAGCGCCTCCTTGGCGAAGCTGGGAGATTCACCATGGTAACGCTCTAAGCTGATCTTTTCATTGGAGATATTGCATTTGCCATTGCCCGTAGCAAGAATTTTGCGACCGACTTTGCTGTTCTTTTCAAAAAGAGTGACACTATGTCCTTTTCGCGCCGCTTCAATGGCACAAACAAGACCTGAGGCGCCTGCTCCTATAATAGCAACACGACTCATAAAAGACGCATACCTTCATCATTCACTTCGAGTTTTTTAGCCTCAATCAGTTTGGTAAGGGCACGTTTATACGCCTTACGGCTCAGCCCAAAACGATCCGAAATAAGCTCAGGTGTACTCTTGTAATTCATTTCACACGTACCTCCTGTGAAGCTTAAAATCTCAACGATTTTTGCTACGGCTACTTCATCACTTTTATCACCAATGGGCTGTAAAATAATGTCCAGTTTTCCATCTTTTCGTAGTGTTTTGATATACCCTACTTTTTCATCACCCACTTCAATATTTTCAAAAATTTCCGTATGAAAGATAAGCCCATCATAAAGATTGTTCACGATGACTTTAAAACCAAGAGGCGTTTTTTCACGCACCAAAAGTTTAACCTCTTGTTTGAGCTTGAGTGCGCTCAAATCTTTTTTGAGAAAGTCATTGTACTTTTGACTGCCAACAATACGCCCTGTCTCATCATCCAAACAGACCTGTACAATGACTTTCATGCCCGAATAAAACGGAAACTTTTGAAGTGCTTTGGGGACGAGTAAATCTTTGGGTAACCCCCAGTCCAAGAAAGCGCCAAAATCTGTGACGTCAACCACTTCAAAACAGCCAAATTCATCTAGCATTGCTTTGGGAAATGTCGTACTTGCCACAATGCGATCTTCAGAGTCGAAATAGACAAAAACATCGATTTCATCACCCTCTTTCATCGCAAAGGTCACGTATTGATTCGGCATTAAAACTTCGTCTTGATCGTCACAGATCAGATACACGCCATTGTCCGTATAG
This sequence comes from Sulfurospirillum sp., assembly GCA_036171535.1. Taxonomy (GTDB): domain Bacteria; phylum Campylobacterota; class Campylobacteria; order Campylobacterales; family Sulfurospirillaceae; genus Sulfurospirillum. Next base: position 6,247 of record JAVHRG010000288.1, read on the forward strand.
CGATTGATTTTGAGACGGTTCTTTTCACCTACAAGGAGGTATTGATTCATTATGACTTCTTTATTATTTTATTTTTTAATTTTACATCGATCATTCATATCGCTGAGTTCCATATTCAAGGCATGAGTAGAAATCATGACTTCCCAAAGGGAGATAAAAAGCGACACGCACATTGCAATAAGACTGAGTCCAAAAATTTGTTTCCCGATTCCAAAAAGCCCTAAGAAAAGCTCAAACATGGAAAGGGTACAGAGTAAGATGGAGAGTACACCAAAAAACTGCATCCATTTGGTGAGCTCCAAACGGTGTTTGAGATTGCCAATCTGTTTGTACTCTTCGCAATTTTCACGCTCAGTGGATTGACGGTGTAGCATTCGAATGAGTTGCGCAACCGCTAAAAAACGGTTGGTATACGCCAACAGCAGAAGCGAAACCGCAGGGAACAAAAGGGCGGGGGTTGAAATTTCAATCTCCATGGTTATCCTTTACATTAAGTGCTTTTATTGTACCTTAAAACGGCTTTTATCAAACCAAACTTTATGCTTCCGTGCGCTATAATCTAACCACTTTAAAGAGGTGGAAACGACACGAATGCTTGAAAATATTGCTCAAATGCTCTGCTCAAAAGAGAGATTACTCACTGAAATCTACTTCGATCTTCAGCTCTTTTTTGAATCAAAATATGGCAAAAATACGATTGTTTTTATGGAAATTGGCTCTTTTTTTGAAACCTATGAAGTCAACAATGAAACCCATCAAATCGGTAAAGCTAAAGAAGTAAGTGAGCTTTTAAACATCCAACTCACCCGTAAAAACAAATCTATTTTAGAAAACTCACTGCAAAATCCTCTGCTTGCAGGCATCCCCTCTGTTTCGCTGGATCGCTACCTCAACCGTTTGGTTCAAAGTAAAAAATACACCATTGTTTTGGTACGCCAAAAGGGCGAGCCACCGCATGTCAAACGTTACATCTCCAACATTATAAGCCCCGGAACCAATTTTGACTATCTCATTGAATCCAGTGAAAACTACCTCGTCTCTTTGTTGATTGACTGCAATCATCAAATTTATTCTGTTGGCTACAGCGCGATTGATGTCACCACAGGTAAGACGATGATCAACGAAGTGCATGGTACCAGAGAAGATAAAACCTATGCACTCGATGAAATTTTTAACCTTTTACAGACCTATAAAACCAGCGAAATTGTACTCACGTTTAACACCGAAAATATCGATAAAGAGTGGGTACAAAATTACCTTGAAATTACACCCAGTGTAGTCCATTGCATCAACAAAGAGCGTCTCAAAGTGACCTATCAAAATGAGCTTTTTGGACGCATTTACGCGATTCGCTCTTTGCTTTCACCTATCGAATACCTTGACATCGAACGCTACCCATACGCCAGTGAATCGTTGGCGATTTTATGCGATTTTATCATCGAACACGATGCTAATATCATTGAGAAGATGAGCCGTCCTATTTTGCTTGGCAACAGTCGTTACCTCTACATCGGCAACAATGCACTCGAACAGCTCGACATCATCTCTAAAAACCCTTCGGAGATGACACTTTTAATCCTCATTGACCAAACCTCCACGGCCATCGGAAAACGGTTGTTAAAAGAGCGTCTGCTCAATCCCATTTGTGATCTCAAAACCTTAAATGAGCGTTTTGATTTAAGTGCTCAACTTGTCAGTGATTATAAAAAATTTGAAATTGCGTTAAAACAAGTCTATGATTTGGAACGCATTTTAAGGCGTATTGCACTTAAAAAGTTGCACCCGTTGGAGCTTGATTACCTCGGAACATCGCTTGAAGCGATTTTGGGCATTCTCAAAGCGGCAGAGCTTAAAAAAGTACCCATTCCCAAAGAGCTTTTCGATGAAAGTGAAGCACTGCTTTTGATGCTTAAAAACACTTTTATACTGGATATTTGTGCGAAATTTCGTAAAGATCAAATCAGCGAAAACCTGTTTCAAAGAGGTATTTTCCCTCAAATTGATAAAATAGAACAAAGCAAACAGGAACGTTTTAGCGCACTCGAGCACATCGCACACCATATCGAATCACTCTTTGAAGAAAATAATCGCTCCACGCTGAGTATTGAATGGTTGGAGAGTGAAGGGCACTACATTTCCATCAGTAAAAACCGCTTTGCGCTCATTGAGGACAAACTGATGCAAAGCTTTATCACCATTGGCGAGCAACACTATTTCTTCAAAGATTTCACCTACAAGCATCTTAAAAACAGCGTGAAGATTTCAGCCTCGCTGATTGAAGAAATTTCCCAAGAGATTACGCTCAGTAACCTTCAAATGATCGCATTGGTGAAACAGCGTTACGATGAAATGCTCGAAAAAATAGAGACACACTATGCTTTGACCTTGGAACATCTCATCTCGTTTGTGGGAACACTGGATGTTGCACTTAGCAATGCAAAATGTGCCGTTTTATACAACTACGTCCGTCCTGAACTTCTACCGATGCAAGAGAAAGGGCGTTTTATTGAAGCCATAGGGCTACGTCATCCGCTCATCGAATCGCGCGAAGAAAATGGCATCTACATCCCCAACGATCTCTTCTTAGGGCATTGTACCCCAGAAATCACCCACGATCATGTCACACTCGAAGCGAGTAGTACCGATGATGTACAAGGCATTTTGCTGTATGGCATCAATTCCAGCGGTAAATCTTCACTGATGAAAAGCCTTGGCATCGCCGTCATTATGGCACAAGCGGGATTTTTTGTGCCGTGTGCGAGTCTGCGTTTTCATCTTTTCGATAAAATTTTTACACGCATTATCAGTCATGATAATCTCTACAAAGGGCTTTCAACCTTTACGGTAGAGATGTTGGAGCTCAAAAATATCTTTAACCGTGCTACGGAGTTTTCACTTGTTCTGGGTGATGAGATTAGCCATGGAACGGAGACCGAATCGGCTTTGGCGATTGTGGCGAGTAGCGTCATTAAAATGCACACGTTAGGCTCTTTCTTTGTCTTTGCCACGCACTTGCATCAACTCAACCGCCTTTCACTCATTTCGGAGCTTAAAAAGGTGATTTATCTGCATTTAGGCGTGAGTTATGATGAAGAGAGCGACAAGCTCTTATACAATCGCAAACTAGAACTTGGAAGCGGTAGCTCGCTCTATGGTTTAGAGTTTGCTAAGTCATTGCATATGGATCCAACCTTTATCAAAACCGCCTACGACATTCGAAGAAACCTTGCTGGAGAGCTTGGCGATATGGAACTGTTAAAGCAAAAGAAACGTAGTAAGTACAATAAAAATCTCTATCTTGCCAAGTGTGCGTTGTGCGATGAATACGTCGATGAAGTGCATCACATTAAAGCGCAAGAGTGTGCGGATGAGCACGGCAACATCGACCACTTTCACCAAAATCACCGCTATAATCTCATTCCTTTATGTGCAAAGCATCATAAAATGGTGCATGAGGGGAAGATTGTCATTAGTGGTTTCGTGATGAGCAGTGACGGTTTAAAACTCCACTACGAAGAGAAGTAAAGAGTGCATTTTATGAGAGTTCTAAAGAACTCTCAACACGTTTTTAAAGCAAAGCTTCAAAAAACTACGTTAACACTGGGTTTTCTTCGGCAGAAAGCCCACGCACCCTTAGGTGCTCTACTTCTCTTTACATGTAAAGTTTACGCGGTTTTAAACTGGGAGAGCGTGCTACTGAGTG
>JAVHRG010000289.1:0-9930 GCA_036171535.1 Sulfurospirillum sp.
AACCATTCCAAATAGCTCATAAAATTTGCATTTCCTTTCAAAAAGTGGCATCTATCTTAAAGATTTTATTGTAAAATTCGCACAAAGGAATGTCATGAAAAAATTATTGATTATTTTAGCATTTATCTCAAGGCTCGTTGCTGAAGATGCAAACGATATGGACGAAATTAAAGAAGAAGACATCCCTAAAATACTTTCCATCATCAAAGACGGTACCAAAGAGCATCTACCGATGATGTTAGATGACTACACAACCCTCGTAGACATCGTCAGTGTCAATAATGCCATCGAATACAGAAACCGCATCAATTCCGCTAATGAACACGTTAAAACAATTCTGAAAGCCGATAAAGGCACGCTCATTAAAACGACATTTGATAACAATAAAAGCTATTTATGCAGTGATTATGAAACACGTTCACTTCTCAAAAAAGGGGCTGTTTTTATCTATGTTTTTTACGATATGAATAACGCAGAACTGTTTAAATTTTCGATTCAAGAAAAAGATTGTCAGTAACTTCTTACATGTAAATCTTTTTACATGTAAGAAGTGTTGAAGCTTAGTGTTGTTTTATCACGATTTCACCATCTTTGGCATCAATGACAATGCTCTCGCCCTCATGCAACTTCTCTTCCAAAATGAGTTCCGCCAGTTTATCTTCCACAAGCTCATACAGTGCACGTTTAAGCGGACGTGCGCCATAAACAGGGTCAAATCCAGCCTCTGCAATGAGTGCTTTAGCCGCAACAGTAAGCTCAGCTTTAATTTCTTTGGCAGCAAGTTTGGTTTCAATCTCTTTAAACATAATGCTCACAATCTCTCTCAACCCATCTTCGGTTAATGGATTAAAGATAATAATGTCATCCAAACGGTTCAAAAACTCAGGTTTAAAGTGTGCACGTAACTCTTGCATAACTTCTTCCGTGCGTTTTTCGCCTTCATACGCCATAATTTTATCGCTGGCAATGTTAGACGTTAGTATGATAATCGTATTTTTAAAATCAACTGTAATACCTTTATTATCTGTCAAGCGCCCTTCATCCAGCACTTGGAGCAAAATATTAAAGACATCAGGATGCGCTTTTTCAATCTCATCAAACAGTACAACACTGTAGGGTTTTCTACGCACCGCTTCGGTAAGTTGTCCACCTTCATCGTACCCAACATAACCAGGAGGTGCACCGACCAAACGGCTGACCGAGTGTTTTTCCATATATTCACTCATATCAAAACGAATGAGTGCTTTAGTGGTATCGAATAAAAAGTTAGCGAGTGCCTTAGCACTTTGAGTTTTACCCACACCCGTTGGACCTAAGAAGAGGAAGCTACCGATTGGCTTATTTTGCTCACTAAGACCCGCTTTATTACGCTTAATCGCTCGTCCAATCGCTTTAATAGCGGCATCTTGTCCTACGACTTCTTTTTTGAGATGCTCTTCAACCGCTAAGACTTTGGCCTTTTCGCCTTGAAGCATTTTGTTCACAGGAATTCCTGTCCATTTGCTTACAATGGTTGCAATCATCTCTTCATCTACACTGTTTTTCAAAAGTGTCCCACTCTCGACCATTTTTTCCCATCTGGCTTTAAGCTCTTCTTCTTGTTTAAGCAGCTCAGGCAATTTGCCATATTCTATTTCAGCGGCTTTGTTAAAATCGCTGTTCTTTTTAGCTGTTTCTGCCTCACGTCTTAAGGCTTCTGATCGTGTCTTAATCGCAGCGATATCATTAAAAACACTTTTTTCCGTTTCAAATTGAATTTCAAGTGCATTGCGTTTTTCTTTGGCATCTCCAAGCTCTTTTTCAATCATCTGGATGCGCTCTTCATTCTTCTTGTTTTTTTCCATCAAAAGCGCTTCTTTTTCAACCATCAACGTACTCATAAGACGTTTAATACGACTCAGCTCTGTAGGTTCACTCTCGATTTGCATTTTAAGCTCAGCCGCCGCTTCATCAATAAGGTCAATCGCTTTATCCGGTAAAAAACGATCACTAATGTATCGTGAGCTCAGTTTCGCAGCTGCAATGAGCGCTGAATCCATAATAGTCACATGATGATGCGCTTCAAGGCTCTCTTTGATACCTCGTAAAATTTGGAGTGCTTCATTAATGCTTGGTTCATTGACGGTTACAGGCTGAAAACGACGTTGCAAAGCAGCATCTTTTTCAAAATATTTACGGTACTCTTTGAGTGTTGTTGCACCAATGGTATGAAGTTCACCACGCGCTAGAGCAGGTTTAAGGATATTGGCAGCGTCCATACTTCCCTCACTTGCTCCCGCGCCCACGATGGTATGAATTTCATCAATAAAAAGAATGATATTGCCACTTTTTTTTACTTCATCAATGACGGCTTTAAGTCTATCTTCAAACTCACCACGGTACTTCGCCCCTGCAATGAGTGCGCTCATATCTAACGCGATGAGACTTTTATTTTGAAGGCTGAGTGGCACATCGTTATGGAAAATCTTAAGCGCCAAGCCTTCCGCAATAGCAGTTTTACCCGTACCTGGTTCACCAATTAAAATAGGATTGTTTTTGGTTTTACGAATTAAAATTTGCATCATACGATGAATCTCTTCATCACGCCCAATCACAGGATTGAGTTTCCCCTCTGCAGCTAATTTGGTTAAATTAATACCATATTTATCAAGTGACTCCAAATTTTCATCGCTACTTTGCTTATCAATTTTTTTGTTACCACGTAACGCTTCAAGATTTTTCTTAAACTGTAAAAGATCAAGGTATTTCCCTAAAATCTTTTTGAGCGGATCACTATCAAGGCTGGAAAGCAACCATGTATCCACGGAAAGGTAACTGTCGCCTTTTTGTTTCATCAATCCTTCTGCTTTTTGCAAAGACTCTACTAAAGAGCGAGAAATTGAAATATTTTCTTTACTGACATGGGATGCGGTTGGAAGTTTTTGAACTTCACTTTTAATTTCGAGCTCAATGGCACTCTTATCAATATTCATTTTATTGAAAACCTGATTGAGAATAGAAGCCGAATTGGTAATGAGTCCCCACGTTACATGTAAAGGCGTTGCTTCAGAATTTTTTGAATGCAGTGCAAGGCTAATAGCGCTCTCAATTGCTTCTCGCATTTGATTGGTGAGTTGTTCAAAAAGTGAGTCCATTGAAATGCCTCCTAAGGTGTTATATTGTTTTCTATAATTCTACAACTTTAGTCTATTGATGTCAAGTTTATTTAGTACAACAGCATTACTTTTGTTCGACGAGCACCATCATTCAAAGCCTAAAACTAGATAAAATATTTACAATTGCATCCGTGCATTCATACAAATTTTAGGGAAACTCCACTATAATCTTCAACACAAATAATATGCATATCATGCTAGGAGCATACACACGCTATGAAACACTTACCATTTGCTACCGTTGGCTTTTTTGCCACGTTTTTGGGTATTGCCACCCTGTTTTCTTCAACTCTCTTTGCGGCTGACAATGCTGAAGGCGAAAAAAGTCGTCTTGCTTCTTTAGCAAAGTTTACACGCGTTGTAGCGACGATTGAAAAATATTATGTTGATGACATCAAAATTGATGATATCATTAAAAAGTCTATTGAAGGGCTTTTATCAAACCTCGATGCACACTCCTCTTACCTCGACGAAAAACATTTCAAAGACCTTAAAATCCAAACCGATGGTGAATTTGGTGGACTTGGAATTACTGTAGGTCAAAAAGATGGAGCACTGACCGTTATTGCCCCAATGGAAGGCACTCCAGCAGATAAAGCGGGTGTTAAAGCGGGTGACATCATTCTTAAAATCAATAAACAAGCAACACTGAATATGACGATTGATGAAGCCGTCAATATTATGCGTGGAAAACCTGGTACGGGAATTGAGCTTACATTAGTACGAGAAGGTGAAAGCAAGCCTCTGACAATTGCTATTGTTCGGGATATCATCAAAATTGAATCGGTCTATTCTAAAACTATCGAAAATGAAAATATTCTCTATGTACGTGTTGTAAACTTTGACAAAAACATTGTCGGTGACGTCCAAGAAGCAATGAATAAAAACAAAAATACTAAAGGTATTATTCTTGACCTTAGAAACAATCCTGGTGGACTTTTAAATCAAGCCGTTGGATTGGTGGATCTCTTCGTTGATGAAGGTATTATTGTTTCACAAAAAGGTCGTGTAGAATCAGAAAACGCGGAGTATCGTGCTACAAAAGCAGGTAGTAATACCAAAACACCTCTTGTCGTTCTTGTCAATGGCGGTAGTGCCAGTGCCAGTGAAATCGTAAGTGGTGCACTTCAAGACCATAAACGCGCCATCATTATTGGTGAAAAAACTTTTGGTAAAGGAAGCGTTCAAGCTGTTCTTCCTGTTGTTGATAATGAAGCGATTCGTTTAACCATTGCTCGCTATTATCTTCCAAGTGGACGTACAATCCAAGCAGAAGGTGTTATTCCAGATATTATTGTTTATCCTGGCGATGTACCACATAAAAACAACGAGCAATCCCTTAAAGAGAAAGATCTTAAAAAGCATCTAGAGAGTGAACTTAAAAAAGTAGATGACAATAAAACGGCAGAGACAAAAGAGAAACCAAAAACCAAAACAAAAGATCAAACGAAAGCAGATAAAGAGATCGTAAGTCAAGAAAATCTTTTCAAAGACTTACAATTAAAAAGTGCTGTTGATACTATCAAAGTACTTTCTATTAAAAAATAATTGAGGAGCAAGCAGTGACTAAAGGCGAATTGTTATACGAAGGTAAAGGTAAAAAACTTTTTTTAACCGATGATGAAAATCTTTTGATTTCAGAATTTAAAGATGATTTGACAGCATTTAATGCAGAAAAAAGAGGCAATGAAGCAGGAAAAGGTGCACTCAACTGTAAAATTAGTACACAAATGTTTCACCTTCTTGAAAAACACGGTATTAAAACACACCTAGTAAAAACGCTTAATGATACAGAGCAACTGATTAAAAGAGTGAAAATTATTCCTATTGAAGTCGTTGTTAGAAATATTGCAACAGGTTCTTTGGCAAAACGCCTTGCTATTAAAGATGGTACAGTACTTCCATTTACACTCGTAGAGTTTTATTACAAAGATGATGCTCTTGGTGATCCTATCATCAATGATGAGCACTGTTTATTGCTTAATCTTGTCAAAAGTGAATCAGATCTTGAAGAGCTCAAACACCTTGGTCGTGAAATCAACTCTATTATGAAAGCCTTTTTTGCTGAGCGTAAACTCAAGTTAGTTGACTTTAAAATTGAATTTGGTGTCGATAAAGAAGGAACTATCCTTCTCTCAGATGAAATTAGTCCTGATAGCTGTCGTTTCTGGGATATGGACACCAATGAAAAATTGGATAAAGACCGTTTCCGTCAAGGGTTAGGTGATGTGAAAGTCGCTTACGAAGAGGTCTTAAAGCGTATTTTGTCGCACTAAAATCAAAGGAAAAAGTATACTATGAAAGTTATTGTCAATATTCAACTCAAGAATGGCGTTTTAGATCCACAAGGAAAAGCAGTTCACCATGCACTCTCTTCTTTAAAATTTGATGAAGTAAATGATGTACGTATTGGAAAACAGATCATTCTTGATATTGAGCAAAGTGATAAAGCTAGTGCTGAAAAAAGAGTTAAAATCATGTGTGAAGAGCTCTTAGCGAATACTGTCATTGAAAATTATACGATTGAGTTTCCAGCATGCTAGTCGCTGTTGCCGTATTTCCAGGAACAAACTGCGAAATCGATACTAAATATGCTTTTGAAAAACTGGGACAAAAAGTTGTCCTTGTTTTCCATAAAGAGGAAAAGCTACCGGAGGGAACTGATTTAGTCGTTCTCCCTGGTGGTTTTAGTTATGGCGATTACTTAAGAAGTGCTGCTATTGCTAAATTTTCTCCTATTATGAAAGCTGTTATTGCGTTTGCAAATCAAGGTGGTAAAGTTCTTGGCATTTGCAATGGCTTTCAAATGCTTGTAGAAGCACGCTTGCTTCCAGGGGCTATGAAACGCAATGAAAATGTTCATTTTATTTCTCAGTTTCATCATCTTAAAGTCATTCACAATGACAATACTTTTTTACGTAAATGTAAAGTAGGTGAACTTTTAAATGTACCGATTGCTCATGGTGAAGGTAGCTTTTATATTGATGAAGCTGGACTCAGAGAGCTTTACGATAACCATCAAGTTCTTCTTACGTATTGCGATGAAAAAGGTAATGTTCAAAATCCAAATGGTTCTGTGGATTCTATTGCTGGTGTTTGTAACAAAGCTAAAAATGTCTTTGGACTTATGCCTCATCCTGAACGTGCGATTGAGCAAATTCTTGGTTCTGACGATGGTGTCAAAATGCTTGATGGTTTTATAAATTAAATTAATGAAAAAAATCTTAACACTCCTTGCACTCTCTTTTACATTACTTTGTTCTTCTTTATTAGCTGAAGAGAGTGCATTTTCAGGACAAGCTAAATCCCTTTTTCTCTCAATCGAAGAGATTCCTCAAAAAGTTTATATAGGGCAAGTTTTCCCTATTAAAATTAAAGCCATCGTTGCAAATAATAAAATTGATGCAATGAATACAACATTTCTAGGTGCATCCGGTGTCGATGTTTTAAACCCACAAAATCCTTGGGAACGCTCTGTTGATAATACCTATTCCAATACATTTTATTTCAAAATAAATTCTAAAACGGCTGTTATGCCACGCCTCAATGTTGCTTTGATCCAACAGCAAGAGCCCGTTGAGAGCGAAGCACTAGCATTAACACTACCTTCTCAACTCATTCAGCTAAAAACTGATCCTTTTTTCAGCAATGTGATTGCACAAAGCTTAACAATCAACAAATACAAAACAACAACCTTTGATGGTAAAAATGTCATTGTTGTTCTCGAAATAGAAACAACTAGGGCTAATTTAAAAGACTTTAAACTCAGTGGTATTGCAAAAAGTGGCATTGATTCTTTTTCAGAAACAAATGCAAGCCAAAAAATCTACTACTATGCTATCGTTCCAAATTATCAAAAAAGTTTTGATTTTACCTATTTTGATTTACCGACAAATAAATTTAATAAAATTACTCTCCCAATGATAATAGAAAGTGATGAAGTCAGTACTCAACTTGGGCTTAACCCAAAAGAGAGCATTTTTGAGTTTTACAAAAGTGTTGCCTACGGTGCGCTTTCCTTTATTTTCTTCATCGTTTTGATCAAACGTCGTAAATGGTACTATTTGGTCATTTCCCTCGTATTTTTGGGACTCTATTTCTTTGACCAAAATCCTCTTAATAACGTAAAACTCAAAAATAACAGTAGTGTTATGATTCTTCCTACAGAGAGATCAACAGTCTTTTTTACGAGCAACAAAATCTTAGATGTTGAAAAATTAGGTGAGCGAGAGAATTACATTAAAATCTTACTTCCTGATGGAAAAATTGGATGGACAACGCGTGAAAATATTAGCAAAAATTAGAGGCTTTTATGTGATGATAGAATTTGTCATCACCGTCCTACTCACCATTATCTTAATGTACGCTTTTCGTAACCATACGCATCCTATAAGACGTACTTGGGGACGATTACAAACCTTTTTGATGGGTTTTAATATTAAACAAATCGGTGAAGCATCGCCTTTGACCACACTTTTAGTCATGAACCATCAAAGTCTTGTAGATATTGTCGCTCTTGAAACTATTTATCCTAAAAATCTCTGTTGGATTGCTAAAAAAGAGATTGAAGATATTCCACTTTTTGGACATATTATCCCCGCACCTCGTATGATTTCCATTGATCGTAACGATAAGCGCTCCATTATCAAGATGATGAAAGAGGGAAAAGAGCGTGTGAGTGAAGGGCGTGTCCTTGCCATGTTTCCAGAAGGTACACGTGGACACGGCGATAAACTTTTAAAGTTTCAAAGTGGTGCAAAAATTTTGGCTGAGAAGTTAGACTTGATCGTGCAGCCTACCATCATTGTGGGAGCTCGACATATTCTTGATTCGCAAAACCTTGATGCCCATAGTGGAGAGGTCAAAGTGATCTATCTTGATCCAATTAATCCTAAAGAGGATGCACAGTGGTTTGAAAAAATGTACCATGCTATGGAAGAAAGATTGGCTCTCGAATTAGCTTCTTAATATTAACCTTTAAAAGCCACAAAAGTGGCTTTTAAACTCTTGCTTTTTTGCTAGAATAACGCAAATTTTTTTGGATTTATCAAAAAACTTTCTTTACATGTAAAGCTCTTTGATAAATCCAAATTAGATACATCACAAAGGATAAATTATGTCAAAACATCAATTTCAAACCGAAGTCACACAGCTTTTAGATCTTATGATCCACTCACTCTACTCCAACAAAGAGATCTTTTTACGTGAGCTTGTGTCCAATGCTTCCGATGCCCTCGATAAACTCAATTATCTCACCTTAACCGATGAAAAGTATAAAACACTTTCCTACATACCACGTATTGATATTGCTATCAATAAAGAGCTCAAAACACTGACCATTAGCGACAGTGGTATAGGTATGAACAAAGAAGAGTTAGTCGAAAATCTAGGAACCATTGCAAAAAGTGGTACCAAATCATTTTTAGAAAACCTCAGTGGCGACAAGAAGAAAGACTCAAGCCTCATTGGTCAATTTGGTGTTGGTTTCTACTCTGCGTTTATGGTTGCCAACAAAATCGATGTCATCAGTCGCAAAGCCGGTGAAGAAAACGCTTACATGTGGAGCTCAACAGCAGGTGCAGAGTATGACATTACTGAGGTTACCAAAGAGAGTCATGGAACATCGATTACCCTTTATCTTAAAGACGATGAAGATGAATTTTTAGAGTTTTACCGCATTCAAGAGGTCATCAAAAAATACTCAAACCACATTCAATTCCCTATTTTTATGGACAAAGAAGTCAAAGAGTATGACGATGAAGGCAAAGAAAAAAGCACTGAGATCAAAAACGAGCAAATCAACAAAGCCAGTGCACTTTGGACGGTAGCAAAAAGCCAAATTAAACCCGAAGAGTATAAAGATTTTTACAAACAAATTTCTCACGATAGCACCGATCCACTCCTTTGGAGTCATACAAAAGCAGAAGGTAAATTTGAGTACACTACCCTTTTCTACATCCCTTCAACACCGCCAATGGATTTGTTTAGAATGGACTATAAACCGGGTGTTAAACTCTACGTTAAACGCGTGTTTATTACCGATGACGAGAAAGAACTTTTACCAACCTACCTTCGTTTTGTCAAAGGTATCATTGACGCAGAAGACTTACCACTTAACGTCAGCCGTGAGATTTTGCAACAAAACAGAGTCTTAGAGACGATCAAAAAAGCTTCGATCAAAAAAATCCTTAGTGAACTTAAATCACTCAAAGAAAAAGAGAGCGATAAATACCTTGAGTTCTACAAAAATTTTGGTCGCGTCATTAAAGAAGGACTGTATAACGACTGGGAAAATAAAGAAGCACTTTTAGACCTTGTACTATTTAAATCAAGTAAACGTGAAGGTTTAGTAAGTCTCAAAGAGTACAAAGAGGCGATGAAGGAAGATCAAAAAAGCATCTATTACATCACCGGCGAAAATGAAAAAATCCTTCGTAACTCTCCACTAATCGAGCAGTTTAAAGCCAAAGATATTGAAGTGTTACTCCTCGATGAAGAAGTCGATGCAATCGTCTTCCCAATGGTTGGAGAGTATGATAAAACCCCAATTAAACCGGTTAATAACTCAGACATTGATGAAGAGATCAAAGAAGATAAAGCCAAAGTTGAAGAAGATGAAAAAACCTACAAAGAGATTTTAGTCAAAATGAAAGAGATCCTTAAAGATGATGCAAAAGATGTCAAAATCTCTAGCCGTTTGAGTGATTCTCCATCATGCCTCGTGTACGATAAAAACGACCCAGACTTCCAAATGCAACAAATGCTCAAACAGATG
>JAVHRG010000290.1:0-8284 GCA_036171535.1 Sulfurospirillum sp.
ATTTTGCTGTGCTCAGATTATGTATAAACTGGCTCTTGAAGATGAAGAGACACAAAACGATGACTTAGTTCGCGCCGCTCAAGGGCTTTGCAGAGGAATCGCCGATACACAGCAAACCTGTGGCGTTCTGAGTGGTGGCATTGGTGTTTTAGGACTGTATGCTGCAAAAGCGAAAGAAGAAGAGCATGCCAAAGAAGATTTTACACAGATGGTCAATGAATTTCACGAGTGGTTTAATGTGGAGTTTGGTGCTACAAAATGTGTTAATCTGATTGGCGTGACTGATTTTCATGGAGCAGATCAGAGTTATAAACTCACATGTGCCGAGATGATCAAAAAAGCGTATGTCAAAATCTATGAGATTTTGTTGGAACATGGCTATGAATACGGACATAGAGGATAAATGAGATGACTATGACCTCTTCGATGCACGTTGAAAGCTTGTGCCCAATCTGTTTACGTAAGTTAGATGCTTACATGTACGATGAGGGCACTACAACCTACCTACACAAAGTATGCGCTGAACATGGTGCATTTAAAACCGTTGTATGGCGAGGCAATATGCACATGCGCGAGTGGATTCGTACTAAGGAGAGGGCTTATATCAAAAGTCCTATAACACAGATAGATCAAGGGTGTCCCTATGATTGTGGACTGTGCAGTTCACACAGACAACACACGTGTACTGCACTCATTGAGGTAACCACACGTTGTAACTTAAGTTGTCGTTTTTGTTTTGCGGACGCACTTGATTCCAACAGTAAGGATCCATCGTTAAAACAGTTGCGTTCTCAGTTTGAGAATATTTTAAAGATTTCAGGAAAATGCAATATCCAACTCTCCGGCGGTGAACCAACGGTGAGAGACGATTTAGCGGATATTGTTCGTCTAGGCGCTGAACTTGGATTTCCGTTCATTCAAGTTAATACCAACGGTATTCGTATGGCGAATGATGAAGCCTATGTCAAAGCTTTAAAAGAAGCGGGGCTTAGTTCTGTCTTTTTACAATTTGATGGCACAGACGATACGATTTATGAAAAACTGCGCGGCAAAGGACTGTTCGATGTTAAATGTCAAGCGATTGAAAACTGTCGCAAATACGGTATTGGTGTTGTGCTGGTTCCTACCATCGTACCCAATATCAATGTGGATAGCATTGGTGACATCATACGTTTTGGAATCAACCATTCTCCCGCAGTGAGGGGTGTGCATTTCCAACCGGTCAGTTATTTTGGACGTATTCCTGAAACGCCTAGAGATGCAGATAGAATCACCTTACCCGAAGTAATGGAACACATTTGTGAACAAACCGATCACATGGTTTCAATGCAAAGTATGCAACCTCCTGGATGCGAAAATGCACTCTGTTCCTTTAATGGTAATTACTTGATAGAAGAGGGCGTTTTAAAACCTGTGACGAAGAGGTCATGTTGTTCAGGTGAAAGCGAAAAAGCAGAAGTGGGTGCGATGAAAGCTAAAGCTTTTGTGGCACGTAATTGGTCGTATCAAAAACAAACGCTTGACGAAAAACTATCCGATTGGGACAAAATTCTTAGTGCCATTCAAAATAATGCTTTTAGCCTTTCAGGAATGGCGTTTCAAGATGCATGGAATGTGAATTTAGAACGCATTAGGGATTGTTGTATTCATGTATCAACCACGGATGGTAGGCTTATTCCTTTTTGTATGTACAACATCACCAATAGGGATGGAGAGTCTCTTTATCGAGGCGCGAAGAGGCTATGATGAACGTAACGCCGTTAGAACAATGGATTGTTGAGCGAACCCAAATAACGCACAAAAGTCAAGAAGCCTTGCGTGCTTATCAGCTTGGGGAACTTATAAAAACGTTGACCTATGCAAAGGATAAAAGCCGATTTTATCAAGCAGCGTTGAAAGATAGTGATGTAAATTCTATTACATCACTCAAAGATTTTGAGCGAATTGCTTTTACAACACCTGAAGATATTAAACGCAATGCGTATGACTTCGTCTGTGTTTCCAGTAACGAAGTTGAACGCGTTGTGACTTTAAATACATCAGGAACAACGGGCGATGAGAAGCGCATCTTTTTTACACAGAAAGATTTGGATACTACCATTGATTTTTTTAGTCATGGGATGCGCTGTTTGGTTGATGAAAGCGACAAGGTGTTGGTACTGCTTCCAGGACCTTCTTTTGGGAGCATTGGAGATTTGCTCAAAAAAGCATTGGCGCTTTCAAAGATTGAGTGTATCGTACAAGGTGTTCTGAGCGATGTTGAAAAAACGGCTTTGTGCATTGAAGAAAACAACATTACATGTATTGTTGGTATACCAATGCAAGTGTTGTACTTTAGTAAAGCCAAACCAGAGGTATTTACAAACCATATTAAAAAAGTTCTTTTAAGTACAGATTATGTCCCCGACGCATTGGTCGAGGCGCTTAGCGATAACGGGCAGTGTAAAGTTTTTAACCATTATGGCATGACGGAAATGGGCTACGGTGGAGGCGTTGAGTGTGCATGCCTCAATGGATATCATTTACGGGGAAATGATCTCTATTTTGAAATCATAGACCCCATTACGGGTGAGCCTGTGGAAGATGGCGTGTATGGCGAAGTTGTTTTTACAACGCTCCATCGTCAAGCAATGCCTCTTATTCGTTACAAAACAGGTGATATGGCTCGCTTTTCTACCAAACCGTGTGGGTGTGGCACTTTTTTGCGAACCATGGAGAAAGTGCTTGGCCGCATTGAAAATAAAATAGACATTAATGGGCATGCAATTCATTTACGAGAGTTAGATGAAATTCTTTTACATTTTCCTCGTATTTTGGATTATAAGCTTACGGTATGTGAGAAAAACAGTTTACATGTAAAGCTGATTCTTGCAAACAAACAACGTTGTGTAGCGTTAAAAGAGGAGATAATTCGTCGTATTCGAGGCTGCTTTCCGTTTGAATTTGATTTAAGACTTCATGTAGAAGAAGACGATCACTCACCCAAAATGACCAACAGCATGATCAAAAGAAAGATAGACAACAACATAAGAAACAAAGGATGATGGATGAAAACTATAATTGAACACATTGCAGATAGTTTAAATGAAGAACACGAAATCGTTACCGCAACTATACTACACAAAAGTGGCTCAGCTCCTAGAGAGGCGGGTGCTAAGATGGTCATTCGTAAGGACGCTTCTATTGAAGGTACCATTGGCGGAGGTACTCTTGAAGCCATGGCAATTCAATTAGCGCCTGAAAAGTTTAAAACAAAACAGTGTTCGATAGAAGACATTGAATTAACCGATGACGATGCAAGAGCTGCTGGCATGGTGTGTGGCGGTGAAGTAAGCGTTCTTTTGGAACACATAGACGCTTTGGACATTCAGCAACTTAATATCCATCATCAAGCAAAAGAGCTTAAAACCTCTGGTGTTGATTTTATTATGATTACAAAAATTTCACAGATTAACAGACAAATTCCGGGTAAAAATAAATGGATATGTACCGAAACAGATCTGTATGGTGTTGAAGATAAAGAAGTTCAGAGCATTGTGAATGAGCTTCGAGAAAATTTCTTTCATATCAAATTTCATCTCTTTGTTGGGAAAAATAGGTATATGATTGAGCCTTTTTACAATACAGAGCGACTTTATATCGTAGGTGCTGGTCATGTATCTCAACAAATTGCAGCACTCACCAAAACGCTTGGATTTTACACGGTTATTTTGGATGATAGAGAAGCTTTTGCCAATAAAGAGCGTTTCCCCACTGCAGATGAAGTGCATGTCGTCTCTTCGACGTATGAGGGATTGATTCAAGAGGTGGGAATTGCTAAAAATAGTTATATTGTCATCGTCACCAGAGGCGTTGATAAAGTCGTACTCACGCAAGCACTTCAAGCGAGAGCCAAATATATCGGGATGATTGGAAGTAAAACCAAAAAGAATTATGTTTATGCTCAACTCTTAAATGAAGGATTTGCACAAAAGGATTTAGATGAAGTGTGTTGTCCTGTGGGGGTTTCCATCAATGCACAAACACCTGAAGAGATTGCCATCAGCATCGTAGCTGAGTTGATAAAATTTAGAAGAAGTTAGATTATGGTAAAGAGCAACATCGCCGTTCTTATTATTGCTGCAGGGTATTCTTCCAGAATGCACGATTTTAAACCCCTTTTGTCCTTTGGGCAAACAACTGCTTTGGCGAGACTGATTCAGACTTACCAAGCGTATGGAATACACCATCTCTATGTTGTAACGGGGCATAGGCAAGACGATATTATCGAAATACTACAGGGATATAACGTTCACATTGTCTATAATGAAGATTACGATAAAGGGATGTTTAGCTCTATTCAAAAGGGGCTCAGTGCTATAGGTGAAGGTGTCGATGCATTTTATATGCAACCGGTGGATATTCCACTCATTAAAGTTCGAACCCTTAAGCGCTTGTATGAGGCGTATGAGCGTGAGCGAAAAGGTGTCATCTATCCTACATTTTTGGGGCACAAAGGTCACCCACCGCTCATTGATATGAAGTATAAAGAGCAGATTCTTTTAAGCGATGGAGAAGGTGGGCTTAAAAAAGTATTGGAAGCCTTTGCTGCAGATGCTTTACATGTAAACGTAGCTGATAAGTCTGTTTTAATGGATATGGACACACTTGAGGATTATATCAATCTTGTTATGTATGAAGCGCTTAATGCTCCCACGAAAGAGGAGTGTTTGGCGATCATGTTGGAAAATGATGTTCCAGAACCTATCATCAAGCATTGCGAAGCGGTGGAAAAAATGGTATGCAAGGTGTATGCACAAATTGCTTCTTTTCGGTTAGATATCGATATCAATACGCTCAGTGCGGCAGCATGGCTACATGATATTGCACGTAGAGAGAAAGATCATGCGAACGTTGGTGCTGCCAATATAAGAGCGATGGGCTATGCTACCATTGGTGATATTATTGCAACACATATGGATATTGATGTTAATATGAAGGCGCCCTTAACGGCCAACGAACTGCTTTTTTTAGCCGATAAATTGGTGGATGAAGATGAGGTCTGTGGCTTTGAAAAGCGCTTTGCAAAGGCTTATAAAAAATGCGAAGGAAACCTTGAAGCACAAAGCAACATCACCAAGCGCTTAGATGCGACAAAAGCAATTATTTCAAAGATAGAAAAGCTTACATGTAAAGTTTTTCCTTATGGTTGAAAAAGTCTATTTGCTTCGTCATGGGCACATTGATAATGGAAGTGAAAAAAGGTATCTTGGTCGTACAGATGTACCCCTTGATAGTTTAGGAAAAGAGCAAGCGCAAGTATTGCATGATTATTTTAAAGCTATTCCTATTGATATGTTTTTTTCCAGTCCCTTAAAGCGTTGTTTACAAACCATGCAGCTTCTTTGTGTGGATAAAAAAAGACATTATCAAATTTTAGAGGCTTTTGCTGAGATTGATATGGGCGATTGGGAAAATGTTGCGATGTCCTATATTCAGTCACAGTATCCAGAACTATACGCTCAAAGAGGTGAAGATTTAGAACACTTTACCCCACCCAATGGCGAGAGTTTTCACGATATGGCAAAACGCGTCAGGGATGCCTTTGATGCCATTACACACCATGCAACAGGTACATTACTGATCGTTGCCCATGCAGGTGTCAATCGCATGCTTCTCGCCAGAATACTGGGCATTGCGATTAACGATATGTTTAGTATCGAACAACCCTATGCGTGTGTGAATGAGTTAACGTGGGATCATCAAAACATGAAGTGGAACTATCAAAGAGTTTTATAAAGAGGCTTTACATGTAAAGCCTCTTGGCGCACCAAAGGTGTGTGGCATTTCGCCAAAGAACACCCAGAATTAATGTAGTTTTTCGAGTTCTTCTAGAACTCGAATGGTTGAATACGTTTAATAAACCTTCGCTTTTTCGAGTTTTTTACGCTCGACTTTCATACGGTCTTGGAATTTTTTACTGCGGTCTTTCGCAAAGAGTTGCATGTCTTCAACTTCGTCCATCTCATCAACAATTTCAACACCCAAAAGCGTCTCAATGGCATCTTCAAGTGTGACAACACCTGCGGTTTGCCCGTAGCTATCGAATACTACAAAAAGATGAGTTTTACGTTTGATGAACTGGTCGATCAAGTTTGGAACAGGCAAATACTCAGAAACCATATGGACTTCATGTGCAATATCTGCGAGTGTTGTTTTGTCATGATCTTCTACACTCTCTTCTAAAATGCGTTGGTTGAAAGCAATACCCACGACATCATCCAAGGTCTCACCAAACACAGGGATACGTGAGTGGATGTACATACGATCGTCTTCAATAGCCGCTTCAATGGTTGTCGTTGCCGGGAGGGCAAACACAACACTTCGAGGCGTCATAATATCTTTAGCTTTGATATTTTTAAGTTTTAAAAGATTTTCAATCAGATCACTCTCTTTACTAAGGATTGATCCCTCTTTTTCACCCATCGCAACCACTGCCATAATCTCATCACGCGAAAAATTGCCTTGGTGTTTTTTGTTTCTTGAAATATAGTTCGTTAAAATTGATGAAATCCACGTAAATGGTGTACTAATCGTCACCAAAAATTCAATCATATACGCTGAAGGAATCAAGAGTCTTTTCCAGTAAAGCGCACCAATAGTTTTAGGGATAATCTCTGAAACATATAAGATGAGGAGTGTTACAACAAAAGCAACTAAGGTTTGCCATTCCGCACCAAAGAGGATTTGCGTTTGAGCACCTACACCTGCTGCTCCCATAGTATGGGCAAAAGTATTGAAGGTTAAAATCGAAGAGATCGGTTTATCGATATTGGCTTTTAATCCTTTAATCATTGAAATAACAGTTTCATTGTTTTCTTTGGGGAGTGTTTCAATGTAAGAGTTTGTACTCGAGAGTAAAACCGCTTCTAAAACAGAACAGAGGAACGATACAGAAAGAGCAAGAGAAAGATAGACGATCAGAAGTGTCATAGAACAACTCCTCTGAAATTAACGAAATGAAAACTAACCGAGTCCGGTTCGCTTTGGGTCATACAGAATTCCTTTAAAATATTTTGTGCGCTATTATAGCATAAACTAAAGATTACTTTATTACAGACTCAAATGTAAGCGAGATGGAATTGACACAGTGACGGGTGTTTTTTTCTGTGATTTTCTCACCTTCAAACACATGTCCTAAGTGCGCTCCACACGCATTGCAGAGGATTTCAGTGCGTCTGCCATCACGGTCTGTTTCACGTCTTATAGCACCTTGTATCTCATCATCAAAACTTGGCCAACCACACCCTGAATGAAACTTGTCAGATGAGTTATAAAGTGGTGCATTGCACTGTTTGCAGTGATAGATTCCTTGGGCATAAAAGTCGTTGTATTGCCCAGAAAATGGCATTTCTGTACCTTTATGAAGGATGACGTGTTCTTCCTCGGGCGTCAGGGAATGGTGTGTCATATAAAATCCTTTATCAAATGATGAAAAATTATGCACAAGCGTTTTTAAAAGAGCGAAAAAACCTCTTTACATGTAAAGGTTATAACTATTTTTGCGTAAGAATATCTTTACATGTAAAGATTAGACGGTTGATTATAGGTTATTTAAAAGCCTATTCACTTTCGGATTTAGTAAGATTTCTCAGTTTTTCAATAAAGGCTTTTTTACCAATAAAAGAGAGCATGTCATTTTCACGAATTTTATAGGTTTTTTCAACATCAAAGGTCCAGTTGTCTCTGGTTTTACACGCGATGAGATGGATCTCATTTTCAAACATTGCTTCAATCTCACTGACGGGCTTACCAATGAGTGACTTTGTGACAAGAAACTTTGCAATTTTGATGGTACTGCTAAAATCAACTTGGTCAATGACGACATTTCCCACAAGATTTTCAACAAGCTTTTTGGCGGATTCTCGTTCAGGGTAAATGACTTTGAATGCTCCAAGACGCGCTAAAATCTCACCGTGTGTTAGTGTGATGGCTTTGGCGATAATGTTTTTATTGTCCAGCTCTTTCAGCGCCATCAGCGTTAAAATACTCGCTTCAATATTTTCACCAATACTGATAATAACCGTATCAAGTCCCACAACACCCGCTTCTTGAAGGGCTTTGGTATCGGTACTGTCTAAAATAAGCGCATCTTGAATGTAGTCACTAATGACTTGTATTTTATGAGGATCGTTGTCGATGGCGATGATGTCCATACCTTGTTCAGCGAGTCCTTTCGCGATGTGAAAGCCAAATTTGCCAAGGCCTATAACGGCGTAAGTTTTCATAATAAAATCCTTCCTTC
>JAVHRG010000290.1:8384-9895 GCA_036171535.1 Sulfurospirillum sp.
CCAAATTTGCCAAGGCCTATAACGGCGTAAGTTTTCATAATAAAATCCTTCCTTCAGGGTACTGTATGTGTTTAATTTTTTCTTTGCCTATGATGAGAAACCCAAAGGCAAAAATGCCCATCCGCCCAATGAGCATCAGCGCGATGATTAACGATTTGCCAAATGTACTGAATTTGTCTGAGAGGCTGAGCACGTCACCATTACCAATAGAAACGCCTACCGTACAAAAGGCAGAAACCACTTCAAAAAGTGTCGCCATAAAATTTGTATGTTGTGTCTCTGTTAAGATAACGGTGGATGTAATAGCAATAAAAGAAGCAACTAAAATGATGGCGGAAGAGCGGTTAATCACCTCTGGGGAGATCGTACGTTTGAAGGCGTTGGGTTGTTGGTTACTAATTTTGATCGTATGCAATGTCGCGATGATCAAGACTGCAACGGTGGTGATTTTAATACCACCCGCCGTACTACCAGCCCCACCACCAATCATCATATAGATGGTGGAACAAAAGAGTGAGGCGTCACTGAGTTGGGAAAGATCCAAACTATTAAACCCAGAAGTTCTAAAGTTGACAGAGAGAAAAAAGCTGTTAAGAACGCTGTGGTAGAGTGACATATGACCAAAAACACCCTTGTTGTCCCATTCAATCGCTAAGAAGAGCAGTGTTCCGGAAACGATGAGAATGAGTGTACCCACAAGGGTTATTTTTGTATGTGCCGAGAGCATAAAGCGTTTATGGGTTGCTTTGGCATGAAGTTCAACCAATACCAAGTAGCCAATACCTCCCAAAATGATCAAAAATCCAACGGTGACTAAAACGGTAAAGTCCGTTTGATAACCTACAAGGTTGTCTCTAAACATGGAAAAACCAGCGTTGTTAAAGGCTGCTACCGAGTGAAAGATACCTTGCCAGATGGCTTTGTGCAGTGGCATGTGGGTGGCAAAACGCAGTGTTAAGATAAAAGCACCAATGGATTCAATAATCAGCGTAAAGAGAAAAACTTTTTGAAGAAAACTTTGAATGTCAAGATTGGTTGAATAATTCAGGGAATCTTTTGCCATATTTTTTTCATGAATCGTGAGATTTCGTTTCATAAATAAAAAGAAAAGCGTGACGATACTCATGTAACCGACACCGCCTATTTGCATCAAAATCAAAATGACAAATTGCCCAAAAAAGGTAAATGCTTCAGGGGTGTTTTTGACAATAAGGCCTGTTACGCAGGTTGCGGATGTAGAGGTGAAAAATGCGTCGATAAACAGTAACCTTCCTACATGAGCAAAAGGCAACATTAATAAAATAGCACCGATAAAAATAACCGTAAGATAACTAAAAAAGATAATCCTTAAGGTCTTTTGATTCATTCATTTCCTTTGAGACGATGCTTCGAAAGCGAAAAACTTTACAGGCATTTATAGCAAACTATTGTATCAAATTTATGCAGGGGTTGATAGATTTTCATCGTTTACATGTAAAAAATAGTCTCAGACGAAAGAGGAAAATTATCAA
>JAVHRG010000291.1:0-9834 GCA_036171535.1 Sulfurospirillum sp.
ATTTGATGCAGCAAGCAGAGCTAAACAAGCCCAAATAATGATTGCTACGAAGCGTTTTACTATTTGATTTTCAGGCTCTTTTTGTTTGTTATGAATGTTCTTTCGAATTCCCAACAGTTTTGTTTGTATAAGATCACGAAAAATAACTCTAAAAATCGTTTGTGGGCATGACCAACCACACCAAACTCTACCGCCAAGTGTTGTGATAAAAAAGATGCCTAAGAAAAAGAGCATAATGATAAAAGGCATTAAGTAAAGCTCTTGCATATCAAAAGCAGTAAAGAGAAGATTTAACTGCTTTTTATCAAAACTAAGTAAGAAAAAGTGTTTTCCTTCATTGGTTATAAATGGCAAAATCAACGCGATAAGCGTAATAATGCCAAAACCCATATAGCGTTTCAACCTATAGTAATTTGGTTGAGTTGAACAATCGTTGCTACAATTCATGTGTGGTTCCTTCCGTGTAATCTACTGGCTGTTTAATGAGTGAACACTCTTTTGCAACAGAAGATTTTAGTGTGAGTGGTTGTTTGGATGATTTAAGAAGTGAAAATTTAGCTTTTACAAGCTCTTTGAGTCCTCTGGAATTTACATAATCTTTTAATGAAGTACGACTAACATTCAAAATTTTTGCAATTTCGCTAATAGAAGTATTTTTTTCAAGAAGCTCAATGACATAGGGACGGTGGATGTCAAACTTTGACTTAGACATTCTACCTTTTGGTCTCCCCTGAGTTTTTTCTTTATCAAGTTGTTTATTGAGCTCTCTTTGCTTGACAAGAAGATCAAGTAAGATTAAAGGTTTTGAGTCAATACAAATACAGGTATTGACATCGGCAATATGTATAGAAATGGAACGGGTGAGTAAACATTCAAAGATTTTGACTAACTCTTCAACATTATTAGAGAAGGTTAAGAGATCAAAAATGATGATATGGTCATTTTGGGAAAGAGATCGCAAGAAGCCTTTGAATTCTTTACGTTCTTCAAGTTCTTGCGCAGGGTCCGAATTCTCGATTTCGGTAGTATCAATTTTGAGATCGTGATGATGAGCATATTTTAAGATTTGCTTTTGTTGAATGACCATTGAAGAGTCATCACTCCTCGTTTTTAAAAGGACAATATGCATAAAAATGTCACCTTTTTATCATTGTTTTGTTTGAAAGTATACATTTAATGACGTATAAAGTCAATATAAAATTAGCTTTTATCGTCAATTTTATAGTAAAAGCATTAATGCTGATAATCAGAGAAATGATTTAAGCTTACATGTAATTGTAGTTAGATAGAATGCATTCTTAAATTCATCAGAAAGGTGGTGGATAGAGTATGCCAGGAATTAAAGTACATCCTAACGATTCGTTTGACGAAGCGTATAGAAAGTTTAAAAAACAAGTTGATCGTAACCTAGTTGTAACCGAAGTGCGTGCAAGACGTTTCTATGAAACAGCAACAGAAAAACGCAAAAAAGATAAAATTAGTGCTCGCAAAAAACAGTTGAAAAGACTTTATATGCTTCGCCGTTACGAGTCACGACTCTAACACACACAGCCAAGAAGTTATCTTCTTGGCTTCTCTTCTTACACTTCAAAAATATTTTCTCAAACTAAACTAAACTAAGCTGTGATAACATAAGAGCAAATATATTTCTCTTCGTTAGCAAAGGGTCATTAAGATGGATAAAAAACTAACTGTTATTGAGGCGGCAAAGCTTTTAGGCGTGAGTAAAGAAGCTATCTACAATCGTTTGCGACGAGGTTCCTTACAAAGTGTTATTGAAAATGGGGTCAAGTACATCTTACTAACAAAAAATAGCCTGAAGGAAGGTACAGCGACCCGAAAAATAGAAAATGTGACAGAGAGTGCCTATGTTGAGCTTCTCAAAGTGCAACTTGAAGAGATGAAACTTAAAAATGAAAAACTTGAAGCGGATAAAGAGCGCCTTATTGCTGATAAAGAACGTTTATTGATTGAATCTAAAGAAAAAATTGAAATGATCTATAAAGAAAGAGACGAACAACTTAAAGCGATTCTTACCTTAGCCAATCGACAAATCGCACATACTGGGAATGAGACAGCAACCTCCGCTAACACACCTGCCACCATTGTTCCATCTAACATTACTACAGCTTCACAAACACCTTTTTCATTTGAGGAAGCCGATGTTTTAGATGAAGATGAAGAAAATCGGGTAGTGGAAGATATGTTTGAATCTTATAGTGATTGGAGAGATTTGAGAAGCTATCTCAAAGAAAAAGGGTTTTCCAAAAAAGAAAAACAACATATCAGCGATAAAATTGGGAAAAAAGTAGGGCAACTTAATGATGTTATGGATAAAAATGGCAAGCTTTTTATCAAAAAGGGAAAAAAACTTAAAGAAATTCTAGGAGAGTAAAAATCGTGCAATATATCCGTAAAATTTCAGATTATATGATCGCTGGTGGTATAGGAGTCATGGTTATTGTGAGTATGCAAGGCTGTGATCAAAAAGATGGGAATAAAAATGCTCTCGCCGATGCGGCAAAAACACAAGGAGCACTTGTCATTGTGGATGAAAGTGCCACAGGAGAGTATAAAATAGCCGAAGAGTATCCAAGTTCAACTACGCGTGTTATTGTTCGAAAGCCTGATGGTAGTGAACGTATTTTAACACAGCCTGAAATTGATGCATTGGTGCAAGAAGAAGCAAAAAAAATCGATAATAATACTTCCCCTCTTACTAATTCAAATATGAGTTCAGGACAAATGGGCTTAGGCGGTATTCTTCTCTCAAGTATTGCAGGAGGTATGATTGGTAGTTGGATAGGCGGGAAGCTTTTTAATAACCAAACCTATCAAAATCAAAGAGCAACCAATTATTCAAGTCCCCAAGCTTATTCTCGTAGTACGACCAGTTTTAATAAACCAATGTCTACCTCTAGTACAAGCAGCACAACGAAAAGCAGTGGGTTTTTTGGCTCAGGCAGCAGTAGTTCATCCAGTGGTACTTCAAGTTCAGGTACAACCACTAGTTCAGGAAGTTAATGATGTTACATGTAGAAAAAATCAAACCGTTAAGTAAAGAATTTTTAGAGTCAATTGGGTTTTATTGGCATACGGATACAGATCAAACATCTTATGTTGCTGATGAGTTAGTGCTTACAAGTAATGATGAAGTGGAAGCGTATTATGAGGCCGCCAATGAGCTTTACGATATGTTTTCTGAAGCTGGGCAATACGTGATTGACAATAATCTGTTTCATGAGCTCAATATTCCTTTTAATTTGGTAGAGCTCATCAAAAATTCATGGGCAAATGATGTACATTGGCATTTGTATGGTCGTTTTGATTTTGCAGGTGGCATAGATGGCAAACCGATTAAACTGATTGAATTTAATGCAGATACACCAACATCATTGTATGAAACAGCAATTATTCAGTGGGCAATGCTTAAAGTGAATGGCATGGATGAAGCCAAGCAGTTCAATACTGTTTTTGAAGCGCTCAAAGAGAATTTCAAACGTCTTGTGGTTCTTGATGGCAATACAGAAGATTTTGCTGCATCGTATGAGGGATGGAAGATTCTTTTTTCTTCAATTCGTGGTAATATCGAAGATGAAAATACGACACGCTTTCTGCAATCCGCTGCCAACGAGGCAGGATTTCACACAGATTTTGCCTATGTTGATGAGGTGGAATTTAGCGGGAAAGAGGGTGTCTTCAAAGGTGAAGAGAATTTTGAATTTTGGTTCAAACTTATTCCTTGGGAAAATATTGCGATAGAAGAGGGTAATTTGGCACTTCTTTTGGATGAAATGGTAAGAGAACAGCGCGCAATTATTATTAATCCTGCTTATACATTACTGTTTCAAAGCAAAGCTTTGATGAAAATTTTATGGGATCTTTTCCCAAATCATCCTCTGTTGCTTGAAACTTCATATGAACCCCTTATTAGTAAAAGACAAGTTGAGAAAAGAGCCTTTGGGCGAGAGGGTGCTAACACCGTTATTTATGATACAGATATGTCTGTTATGGCAAAAGTTGAAGGTGATTATGGCAACTTTAAACCGATCTATCAAGAATATGTGGAACTTCCAAAAGATGTTGAAGGCAAATATTATCAAGCGGGCGTTTTCTTCGCTTATGAGGGCTGTGGTCTTGGCTTTAGAAGAGGAGGGCTCATTATGGAGAACTTCTCAAAATTTGTTGGACATAGAATAAAGGACTAAGCGATGAAGATTGTTTTTTTAGATGCTAATACGATGGGTAATGATATTGATTTAAGTCTATTTCAACAATTTGGGATGATTGAAGCATTTGCAACAACAACCGTATCTGAATGTGTTGCCCATATTGGCGATGCTAAAATTGTTCTGACCAACAAAGTTGTTATTGATAAAGAAGTGATGGATGCTTGCCCTCATTTAGGGTTGATTTGTATTACCGCTACGGGGACGAATAACGTTGATTTGGAGTATGCTAAAGAGAAGGGTATTGTTGTTAAAAATGTTGCGGGTTATTCAACCGCATCGGTAGCCCAAACGACGATGATGTTGGTGCTGAATCTCTTAGGGCATTGTGGTTATTATGATCAATTTGTTAAATCAGGCGAATGGATAAAAACCTCTGTTTTCACTCATTTAGATCGCTCTTTTTGGGAGATTAAAGGAAAGCGTTGGGGTATTGTTGGCTTAGGAACCATTGGAAAAGAAGTTGCAAAAATTGCTTCAGCATTTGGAGCAAATGTAGTGTATTTTTCAACGAGTGGCGTTAACAATGATAGTATCTATGAACGTGTTACTCTTGAAGTGATGATGCAAACATGCGATATCATTTCCATTCATGCACCACTCAATGACAAGACAAAAAATTTGATTACTGTAGAGCAATTAAGCCTGATGAAAAAAGGTGCTATTCTTGTCAATGTTGGACGTGGTGGTATTGTTAATGAAGATGATTTACGTGAAGTTATTGACACCAAAGAGATTTATGTAGGGCTTGATGTGTTGGCAGTTGAACCAATGATTGAAAATCATCCACTTTTACATGTAAAGCATCCTGAACGTTTAATTATTACACCTCATATTGCATGGGGAAGCATTGAAGCTAGGCGTGAATTGATGCGACAAGTTGGTGAAAATATTAAAGAATTTCTAAGACACTAAGGAGAGAATATATGGCAGCAAAAGAGCATAGTTTTGATATCACAGCAGAGATTGATAAGCAAAAGTTTAAAGACGCGTATGAGCAAGCGAAAAAGGTTATCACGAATCGATGGGATTTTAAAGGCATTACGTGTGAGTTTGAACACAATGAAAAAGCCAAGACAGTGACACTTATCACAACCACGGATACGAAAGCTGACGCAATGGTTGAAGCACTCATCTCGGAAGCTATCAAACGTGAGATCTCTTCCAAAGCGCTTAAAGAGACGAAACGGGAAGTTGCTGGTGGCAATAAAACCAAAGTAACGGTGAGTATTGTCGATGCAATTTCTGGCGATGATGCTAAAAAAATTGTTAAAGAGATTAAAGAACTTAAACTCAAAGTGCAAGCTTCGATTCGTGGCGATGTGGTAAGAGTTGAGGGCAAAGCGATTGATGATTTACAAGAAGCTATTAAAGCAATTCGTGGATGTGATTTTGATTTTCCTGTAAACTTTACCAACCTCAAGTAACCTATGGAGCAAGAAGTTCCTCCTATTATTGAGATTATTCCCAAAATAAAGGGATTTTGGTGTCGTGTAGCGATGTTTAGCCTATATAGTCTGTTAACGTTTACTCCCATTATCGTGGGTATTTGGTTAGGGTATGACTATAATATAGTGATAGGCATCGCTTTTTTCCTTTTTTTAACGCTAGTAAGTGGTATCGTGAGCTCAAAAATGCGTGTTTGTTCAATTCCTTTTGAGCAGCGAGAAATGAGTTACTCAACAATGGCAATCGTGAAATGGTATCTCGCAAAAAATATTTGTTTAAAAAACTAAACTATACTTTACATGTAAAACCAACTATCAAGAGAAAATAAATGAAATTTAAAATGACAAGTAACCAGCTTATCGTTATTGTAGCGCTTTTTTTGGTGCTTTTTGACAATATCTCTTTTTTTAAACATGTTACACAAGTGTATGATGTCTCCATTGCCAATAGTGGGTTTTTACTCTCTTTAGGGATTGTGTTAATCGCTATTATAACGGTCTTTATGAGTTTATTTTCCTCCCGTTATACTCTGAAACCACTGGCGATAGTATTTGTATTAATTGCTTCTTTAACAAACTATTTCATGAATACCTACAATGTCATTCTTGATGATACCATGATCCAAAATGCCATGGAAACTAATGCCAATGAGTCATTGGATCTTATCAACTTGAAACTTTTAGGCTATTTCTTTTTCTTGGGTGTTATCCCTTCCTTTTTGATTTATCGTGTACCTGTTCTTCATGGAAGTTTCAAACAAGAGGCGTGGAACAAAGTAAAAAGTATTGGTATTGCTCTTGTTTTGATTGCAGTGATGCTGTTTGCTTTTAATCGTTTTTACACCTCATTTTTTAGAGAAAATAAACCTTTACGGTACTATACTAATCCAACGTATTGCCTTTACTCTGCAGGAAGTTATATTTATAATAGCTTTTACAATAAAGAAGCAACACTGAAACAAATTGGGTTAGATGCCACAAAAGAAGAGGGTGGCGCTCGTAAATTGACCATTGTCGTTGTTGGTGAAGCGGCCCGTGCTAATCGCTTTTCACTGAATGGTTATGAACGACAGACCAATCCTTTATTGCAAAAAGAGGATATTATTAATTTCACAAATGTCCATTCTTGTGGGACATCTACCGCTATTTCTGTGCCATGTATGTTTTCTAACTTAGGACGCCAAAACTATAGTGATAAAGAGGCGAAGTCGACTGAAAATGTCATTGATGTACTTAAACACAGTGGTGTCAATGTATTGTGGCGAGACAATAATTCTGACTCAAAAGGCGTTGCTTTACGGGTAGAGTATCACGATTATAAAATAAGCCAAAACAATACACTGTGTGAAGATGAATGTCGTGATGAGGGAATGTTGGTAGGTTTACAAAAATATGTCGATGCTCAAAAAGGTGATATTGTTATCGTCCTTCATCAAATGGGTAATCATGGACCTGCATATTATAAACGCTATCCTAAAGCATTTGAAAAATTTACCCCTACATGCCAAACCAACCAGGTTGAAAAATGTAGTGCCGAAGAGATCGGAAATGCGTATGATAATGCCATTTTATATACGGATTATTTTCTCTCTAAAACCATTGCCTTTTTAAAACAGAATGACAAAAATTTCCAAACATCAATGATATATATAGCAGATCATGGGGAGTCTTTGGGTGAAAAAGGGCTCTATTTGCATGGGATTCCTTATTTTATGGCTCCTGAAGAACAGACGCATATTGGAGCACTGATGTGGTTTGGCTCTCAAAGCAAGGAACGCATTGATGTAGCATCTCTTGTGCAAAGAGCATCACAAGAATACTCACATGACAATCTTTTTCACACAATTTTAGGTGTGATGGGGGTTAAAACAGCACTCTATGATCGTACAAAAGATATACTAACCTACAAACACAAATAAAGGCTTAGAGTGAGAAACCAACCTAAATATCATTTTTTCAAAAATACAACCTATGCACTCAAGGGTTTAAAAGATATGATTGCTAATGAGACTTCATTTAAAATAGAGCTGGGACTTGTAGTGATTTTACTTCCTGTCTTGTATGTGCTTCCTTTGGATCTTTTGTATAAACTCGTGATGTTTATAGCGCTTATGGGCATTCCTATGGCAGAAGCGATTAACAGCGCAATAGAACGTGTGACAGACCTTGTAACGCTTGAATACCATGAAATGGCAGGACGTGCAAAAGATGCAGGCAGTTCAGTTGTTTTTTTAAGTATTGTGATTTTTGTCGTGGTATGGGGATTTTCGCTTATTCACTTTTACATGTAAAGATGCAAGGCTAAAGTTTAGCCTTGCAAATAGTGATAGATAGTCGCTTAGAGTGTATTTTTAAAGACGACAACAAGTCCCCATGCGATAAAAACCAATGCCCAAATAATCGTAATGCCAACCGTAGCATTAGCGAGTTTTGTCACCGTACCATCTGCCGTGTAAAGACCTTTGGTGCGTCCTGCTCTCCATGCTAAGGTAAGCATAAATCCAACACCTGTAAATCCAACACAGACAAACGTAGAGAGGAACATAATGACCGTTGGCCAGTCTATGTTCATTGGATAATCGTAGATACTGTAACCATATTTACTCATGATGTTCATACGAATCACTTCACGAAGCGTTGAAATCAAGAGTGCAGTTACGACTAAAACAAGGGTTGTAATATAGCTATTGCTCTCTTTCATTACCATAAAAAGCAATATAAGAACAAAAAGTACTATGGCAAGCACTAATGGATTGAACAACATATTGAGTGTGAATACCCATGTGGCAAAAAGAACGGCACTAATGAGCAATCCCACGATGGCTATTTTTTTACCAAGGTTTTTCACAAACGCAAGATACTCAGGGGTATACCCATCGCATTTTGAGGTGTAATCCACATAGTTAAGTAAAAAGATACCTGTAACGGGTGCACTAAGACTTACCATAAAGGCCAATCGTAAGACATCAATGTGTAAAACAGTTCCTGATGTATCGACCACGCCATTGGGTGCGTACCAGTTCATCCACTGTTCTGGTTGAATGGATTCATTGGCAAACGCGTGCATCAAGACACCTGCACCAATAAATGCAACAAAAGAGACGATGCCTACGAGCCATGCCATGGATGTGTTGTTTTTATTGGCATAATAGAACCAATACCACAGTGAGTACGCTAAGATCAGAATATAGATAAACGCAACGACCCAAAGACCAGAAATGGTATTTGTGACGTACCAGTTAGCATCGTAAATGACTTGCGTGAACAAAAGAGGTGCTACACCTAAAACAATCAGTAAAGAGACACTGATTTTCGCAACTTGTGTCATATGGCTGCTCAACTTTTTCCAGTTCTCATCAATCGCTTTTTTAGCAGAACCTATCAAGGCAAGGGGTATACTTCCTAATGCTAAAAGAACAAAGGCAATATGCAATGCCCATGTTAAAATATACAATGCTTGAAATACAATAGGGTAAAATGGTACGCCAGCAGGATCGCGTAGCGTGTTTAAAACAAGACCGATATCCATAGTTTTCCTCCTATTTATTTTGCGTAGCAAGCCAAGCTGCTAGCGCTTTTGTTTCATCAGTGGGTAGTTTAATCGGTGGAATATAACTACGAACTCCCGCTGCAACAACGTCTGTTAAGATCATTTCAATCGTATCAGCATCCATTTGTGGAAACTTATCGGGTAATGGTCTAAACTTAGCTCCTTTTTCCAAAGAGTGACAGTTCGAACATGCAATTTTGGCAAGTAATTTTCCTGCTTCAAGTTGATTTTCTGGTGTAATAGTTCGAAGACGATCTGGAATGAATGGGGCTAGTTTTAATAAACCTTTTTCTGCGACTAGCTCCATATCCGATCTCACATGCTTACCTGGAACATCTCGTGCAATCAGTTGGTTGCTGTACACATATTGGCCCGCGACATAAGGCTTACGCATACTCTCACGCATTTTTTCACCTGGCCAAACACCAATAACACCAATAACAAGCATCATTACGACGGCAAAAAAAGTATTGATGGAGCGAGGAAGTGCAAATGCTAAAAGCAGATAGAGTGCAATAACACTGACCACAATAATTCGTGTCATACCATCGCGTTCCCATAAGACATCATGGAAAAGATCCCATGCATTTTTTGGCAAGGTTTGGAC
>JAVHRG010000292.1:0-1857 GCA_036171535.1 Sulfurospirillum sp.
CAAATGGCTTCTTTTAGGTCTTGAAAATCTTCACGTGTCTCTAAAAACTGCGTCATTAAGGCTTTGTTGTGAATGAGATGACTTAGCATGCCAAGGTTAAAAAGATGACTGGCGATACGCTTGATCTCATCGGCAATGACGCGAAGGTAAAGGGCGCGTTCTGGTAGGCTGAGTTCTGCAATTTTTTCCACCGCCATGCAGTAGGTAAACGGGTGGTTATTGGAGCAAAGTGCACAGACTTTTTCGGTGATGATCAGGTTTTGTAAAAAGTTTCGTTGAAGTACGATAGCCTCGATGCCACGGTGGACAAACCCGTTGATCATATCAACACTGTGAATCGTTTTTCCATCACTGTTTGGTTCAATTTTAAAATACACAGGTTCTTCAAGCGCCACATCGAACGGTCCTAAAATGACTTTAGTTTTATCCACGATTGATCCCTTCTTCTGCTTTAACTTTACTCCAAAGTTCTTGGCTTACTTTGCCACTCATCGCTGAAGAGAGCGAGTAATACTCTTCAAGTACACTCTCCTTAATGGATTCATCCAAAAAGAGGCGTTTGGGATTGGGATGGTTCAAGATGGCAATGCCATAGATTTCGCTAAACTCCCTTTCTGTCCAGTCGGCACTTTTAAACAAAGGAGTAATGGATGGCACACTTTTGTCGGTGATGTGTAGTTTCACATTGAGCATGACACCATTAAGGTCGAAATGGTAGGCCAGTTCATGTCCCTCTTCTTTTTCATAAGCGGTGATCATACAGACTCGAGCGTTCATTGTCTGTAAGATTTCTGCAAGGTGTAAGAGCACATTTTTATCATCTATCTCGCACCAAAGACTGTCACCTTTTACTTCGAAATGAGCATTAAGTTTGAGTGTGGAAAGAATATCGTTTAACGTTACATGTAAAGATTTCATTTAAAGGACTCGCTTTGCAAATGTATGGTCACGTCTGCATTTTGGGCAGAGGTTAAAGAGTGAAGTAATGGGGTCACTTATATTTTTAAACCCTCTTTTTAGCATCGTAAGGGGTACGTTTATCATGGGCTCATGGCAGTTGGGACATTCACCATATTCAACCATATTGGCAGTAATTGAGGTGTACTTTTCACTTTGTGGTGAAGTTTGTGCTAGGGTATCACTTAACGTAATAGCACCCGTGGGGCAAAAATAGGCGCAGTTACCACACACAGTACAAGTGTTGTGCCAGATAATGAAGTCATAGCTTTTGTGTGGCTCAACACATGAGATGTTAATTGCTCCAGCAGGGCAGACAAATGCACAGGTCTGACACAAAATACATTGCTCTTTGTTAAAGGTGATTTTCCCTTTGTAGGCATTCATACGTTCACCTTCTCTTTCCAAAGCGCACAGGCTTTAATCAGTCCGTCGACAATACTCTGAGGTGAGGGTGGACAACCTGCAATATTGACATCAACATCCACGAAGCGATCAAGTGGTCCTTCAATAGAGTAGCTATCGCGAAACACACCACCTGTTATCGGACAAATTCCCATCGCAACCACGACTTTTTTATCAGGTAAACGTTTGAGAGTTGCTTCTAAAAAAGCTTTGGAACGTGTGGTGATAGAACCTGTGACGATGACAATATTTGCCTCTTCTGGGTTGTTAGTGTAAGTACAATGAAGGGTATCAAAGCCAAATTTGGGAACAAGGATGCTTGCTAAGAGCTCGACATCACAGCCATTACAGGATCCTGCATTGATACGATAAACGTTCATATTATCTATCATAAAAGGTCTCTTTGGTTTATAGTTTTTGAAAAAATATTAATTAAATCAGTAAAGATTGAATTAAAGTTTGTATTGTAACACAATAATGAATGATTTTAGAAGA
>JAVHRG010000293.1:0-9521 GCA_036171535.1 Sulfurospirillum sp.
TTCCTCGCTAAAACAGTCTAAAAATTGGCTCATCCAGATGATGTCAAATCCTTTAGGGAAGCTGTGCGTTGGAGCTAATACATTGGCTGGCAGAAGAGAAATCTGCTTTTCCAACCCCTCTTTTTCGATGTTTTCACGTGCCAAGGCAAGCTGCTCAGGCAAATCCATAATGGTTACATGTAAAGCCTTATCACTCTTTGCAATGAGCATCGAAAACTTCCCTGTATTGCCTCCCACATCGAGAATTTTGCTAGGATTGAGACTCAAAAGCTTTGCCACGGCCTCAGGAAAGGCGCTGTCGGAATAGAAATGATCAAACGTAAACCAACTCTGTTTAGCATTTTCAGGTAAGATAGAAAGTGCTGGGTAGATGCTCTCCCACTCTCCAAAGACTTTCAGTCCTGTCGGTTTACCACTTTTGATCGCCTCATCAAGCGAAAAAAGCCCTTGGTAATTAACATGGTGGTTGTAGTCCATATTGGCAATGGTCATCGGATCATTCAGTAAAAAATAGCCCGTTTTGGTGATAAAGTAAAGCTCATCTTTTTGTTTAACGATGTCCGCACTTAGGCTTGTTTCAATAAGTGTTGTGATGCCATACTGGCTTAAATTCGTCTCTTTCGCCAATGCTTCGATGCTAAGACCCTCTTTATGCTCATACAGAGCCTTTAAAACCCCTAGATCGCGCATAGAGCGTGCGACTTGAAACACAATCGGTGCAAACGCAATACGTTGAGCATTGTACTGCGCCTCAAGAGCAGAGACACTGTCGTTTTCTTCAAAAAAATGGTTCATTCAGACCTTTCCTCAATTTATTACAAAAAGTAAACAAATCCTTAACGGTAAAAGCAATTTTAAGCTCTTATTTTAACTAGATTTATATAATACGCTTGTTTGTTTAAGAATATTTGCAAGGGGTGTATGATACTAAACGATTTTTATACATTGACATGCAAAGAAGAAACACGCTTTTGTGTGAGACTCAGCGATGCGTCACATCCTATTTTTCAGGCGCATTTTCCTACAAATCCAATCGTTCCAGGGTTTATTTTGCTCGACCTAAGTGCAGAAATTTTAGGAATTGAAATTGTAAAGATTCAAAAAGCAAAATTCTTAAAAAACATTGCTCCACAAAGTGTGCTCTGGTTTGACACGCAAGCGCATGAAAAAACACTCAAAATTTATGTCACACAAAATGAACAAAAAGTAGCAGAGCTCACCTATGAAAAAAGATGATATTGTTGTTGTCGTCCCCACCTACAATAATCCTCTGAGCATCGAAAAAGTAGCACAGGATGTTTTGACACAGGGGTACTCCTTGATTATTGTCGATGATGGCTCTAAGATCAAAGTAGCTGACATCATCTCAACACCGCATGAAAAACTCACGATTATAAGACATGTAACCAACCAAGGTAAAGGCGCTGCCATCATGACAGGCGCTCGCGAAGCTCAAAAACGTGGATTTGACTCCTTTATCAGTCTCGATGGAGATGGACAACACCTTGCCTCCCAAATCGAAAAGATATGCGATGCCTGTACTGGCAAAGATCAAATCATTATTGGTGCGCGCAATTTTGAGATCAACGATGTTCCCAACGGTTCTAAATTTGGACGATGGTTTAGTAACTTTTGGGCGTGCTGGGACACCGAACAGACCATCACTGATTCACTCTCTGGTTTTAGACTTTACCCAACTTCCATACTGGATCTCATCATCCAAACCAAACGGTTTGACTGGGAGATGGAAGTACTTGTCAAACATGCATGGAAAGGGCGTCTTATCAAAGAGGTGAGCATTGAATGCTATTACCCTACCCCCGAAGAGAGGGTAAGCCACTTTAAAAAATTTTGGGATACTGCGGCTATTGTCATGGTGCATGTCAAACTCTTGCCATGGAAATTTTTTCTCAAGAAAAAGTACCAATGAACACGAAACAGCGGGGCAGCGGTTGGAGTATCAAACTCGTTTATAACTTTTACAGACTTTTTGGCTATACCTTTATCTATTACTTGATGTATCCTGTAACCTTTTTTTATTTCTTAGTGGCGGGAAACGTCAAAGAGGCTCTCAAAGACTACTATGCCCATATCAACCAACCGTTTAACAACGGAGTCTATTTTGAACATTTACGCCATTTTGCGATCACGATGTGTGACCGTTTTGTTTCCAGAGTCAGCCCTAAAGATTACATTTTTGAGATAGCCAATAAAGAAGCGTTGATGAGCCATCTCCATCAAGGTGGTATCCTGCTTTTATCACATTTTGGCGGATGGGCAACGGCTGGCAACTGCTTTGCAGATATTAAAATCAACATTGTGATGCAAGAATCACTCATTGCTCCCATTAAATGTATCGAAGAAAACCTTGAAACAAAAAATCCACATTTAAACATCATTGATCTCTCCAAGGGAGGGATATATGTCACAATGCAAATTGCCTCAGCCCTGCTTAATAACGAAATTGTAGCGATGATGGCGGATCGCGCAACCGAAGCTAAAAACAGAGAGTTTGTCACTTTCTTTGGCAAAGAAGCGGAGTTTAATAAAAACCCTTTTAGCATTGCCTATAAAACCGAAAAACCCCTTATGGGCATTGCCTTTAGCTACCAAATGCCACAACATTACCGTATCGAATTTATTGAAATTGCAATGGATAAAAATAACCATGCGGATAAAGAGATCCACAAAGCGATGCAAACATATGCCGATTTTTTTGCAACACATGTCGCTTCGCATCCTGAACAATGGTTCAATCTATACCCTTTTTGGAAAGAGAAAGCACGTCCATGAAAAAAGTTTTAGTCACAGGTGCAACAGGTTGCATTGGAACCGCTATCGTGCGCTATTTTGCCAAAGAAGGCTACTTTGTGTATATTCACTACCATCGCCAGAAAGACAAAGCTATAGCGCTTCAAGAAGAGATTAAAAATGGTGAAATTCTCCAGTTTGACATTACTCAAAAAGATGACGTCAAAAGAGCACTGGAATCTTTACATGTAAACGTCTTAGTGAACAATGCAGGCATCACGAAAGACAAACTTTTTTTCTTTATGGAAGAGGAAGAGTGGAGTGCTGTGATGGACGCGAATCTTAACAGCCTTTTTTATATTACCAAGCAAATTCTTCCCCATATGATCAAAGAAAAATCAGGCTCTATCGTCAATGTCTCTTCTATTTCAGGACTCGTGGGTAATGTGGGACAAGTGAACTACTCAACCGCCAAAGGCGGTATCATCGCGTTTACCAAAGCGCTTTGCGCGGAAGTAGCACGCTATAACATTCGCGTTAATGCGGTGGCACCGGGTGTCATTAAGTCCGAGATGATCCACGCAGTGGAT
The DNA here is from genome assembly GCA_036171535.1 of Sulfurospirillum sp. Classification (GTDB taxonomy): domain Bacteria; phylum Campylobacterota; class Campylobacteria; order Campylobacterales; family Sulfurospirillaceae; genus Sulfurospirillum. The sequence continues at coordinate 3,342 of JAVHRG010000293.1, forward strand.
AAAAATATCACCGATCTTATTGCGTGTAAACGCTTAGGTAAGCCCGAAGAAGTCGCGGAAGTCGTCTTTTTTTTAGGCGATAAAGCAACGTACGTGAATGGTGAAGTAATCAATATTAGTGGGGGAATGGTAAGGTAATGCATATACTTTTTTCGTTTTTATACGCACCCGTTATTGTGGTGTTACTCAGTTATTTTAATATTAAAACCGTCGCCATAGGACTTTTTGGCTTTGGTGTTCTTTGGCTTTTGAGTCAAAAAAGAAGAGAGATTAAAACCACAATTTTTCCTCTTTTTTATATCGCTGTAGCGCTAGGAGCCTATTTTTTAGATGACTTTTTAGTACTCAAATTTTTACCACTTTTGATTTCACTGGCGTTTATTTTTTTCTTGATGGCAAGCTATTTCGACAACGACTCCATCATTTTACAGTTTGCGCGTAAAATCCATAAACGTTCTCTGAGTGAAAAAGAAGAAATCTACATCAACCGTTCAACGTTTTTTTGGATCGCCCTTGCAGGTATCAATATCCTTTTACATGTAAGCGTTCTGCTGCTCAAAAATGACCATTATTGGATTATCTACTCCTCGTTTGGCTGGTATTTGGTCTTTATTTTGGGTGGGCTTGTGCAGTTTTTGCACCGCCACTTTATCTTCTTAAAACGGGCGTAAGACATGAAAATCATCGTTTTATGCTTAGCGCTTTTACTCTCCCTTTTTGCCAATGACGCTTCCAATTTTAAAGAGACTCGCTACCTCTATGCCCTTGATAAAAATATCACATTAGAGGGCTTCATCACATTTGGAGAGCAAAATATTGTCATCGAATATGTCAAACCCGAATCCAAAGTTTTGACCTATTTTGAAGAAAAACTGACCATTCAAGACCAAAATGGCTATAAAGTCATCGATGCGCAAAGTATGCCTTCCGTGAACTATTTTTTCATGATTATTAAAGCAGTGCATGATGAAAACACTCTCTTACTCGACACCTTTTTTGATGCAAAAACAGACGGTGAAGAGACACGCTTAAGCCCCAAAGGTGTAGCAGCGGAAGTGCTTGAAGAAGTGCGTATTATACGGCATGACAAGAAGCTTCACTCTTTACATGTAAAGATTAAAAACGGCGATAGGATCACCATTGAAGTCATGGACTAAAACCCTCAATCTTCTTCTGTTTGCCATCGTCGGCATACTTTTTTTCGTTTACCAAAACTCCGTGCATGTTTCCACCAATTTACTCTCCTTCCTACCTGAGAGTAAGGGTAAAGAGGCGCTTGAAATCTATTCCCGTTTCAAAAATTCTAAGGAAATTTTGATCGCTTCGGAAGGGTTCGATAAAAAGTCTCTCTCTCAAATAAAAACGATCGAAGATACATTGCTCGCTTCCGACCTTGTAAAGCTAGAAAGTGCCATAGTCCCCAACACACAGCTTATAGAATATACCAAAAACAACGCTTTTTATTTGAAAAATTTGGGCAAAGACGATCAGCGAAGCATTCATGAAAAACTTGAAGCACTCTATGCAAAAATGGTGAATAATCCCTACTATACCGTGATTGACGCCAATGATCCACTGGGGTATTTTACCCCCAAAGAGAAACCTATCGCCATGAGTATTCGCGATGGTCACTTAGCCTTAGGCGACTTTGGATATTTTAGTGTTTTTAGTATCAAAGATACCTCCAACACCATTGAAAGCTATAAAATAGTTTACGACCTCGTGCATAAAGAGCTTTCTGGCATGCAAACCATACATGTGTTTAGCCCCACATTTTACTTTGTTGAAAACTCGCAAAAGATTCAAGAGGATGTCAACTTTTTGATTGCGCTCTCAACGATTTTACTGCTAATCCTCTATGTTTTTATCATCCGAAATATCTACCTTCTTATCAATACCATTGTGACGCTTGCCACCTCAACGCTCCTTTCGTTTTTGCTCGTTGGCATGATTTGGAGCGAAGTCTCTGTCTTTGTTTTAGCCTTTGGTAACGCCATTGGTGCACTCGCAATTGATTACATGTTCCTCTACTATTTTTGCGGTCATTATGAACGTAAAAAAGGGTTTAACACCTCTGCTTTTTATGGCTTTTTGACCACGTTTGGAGGGTTCATGGTCTTTTCGTGGATCAATTTTCCACTGATTCAGCAAGTGTGTGTGTTTGCGATGTTCTCACTGGTATTTTCCTACCTCCAATTTGTTTTTCTCTTTCCACTTATTGGGTTTAAAAAAGCCCAACCCTTTGCAAATTTTACGTTCGCACTTCCACTACCTTACCGCGCCATCGCCCTCCTCTCTTTGTTAGCCATCACAGTTTCGATCTATTTTTTACAGGTTGATACCAATATCAAAAAGCTTGACTACCAAAATACAGCACTGATGAAAGAGGAAAAATTCTTTAAAAATACGGTTAAGAAAGAGGGCTACACACCTATTTTAATTGAAGCCAACTCAATTGATGAACTTATAGCGCATAGCAACACTATCAGCCATCGTTTTCAAAATGCTACCGTGCCGCTCTCCTATTTTTTTGACAAAGCCTTTTATGAGCAACGAAAACACGAGATTGAAGCGTTCATGTAAAAGAGAAAAAGACGCAAATCGAAGAAGAAGCCACCAAAATTGGTTTTCGAGAAGGCTTTTTTAAGAACGCTTATAATGATCGGCTTTTAGACCCAAGTTACCCTAACCTTGAACTAGAAACACTGAATGCAATGGGGTTTGATGTCGTGCATAAAGATACTCAATATTTCACCTACGCTTTAGTCAAAAACAGTGAGCAAGGGTTATTGGAAAAACTAGACTTTGCCTATGCCATTGATGCAAAAGGGATGTTTCTCGTCGCCCTTCAAAAAATTATGCACCAACTGCTTCTCGGTGGTGCTTTAAGTGTTGGTTTTAATGCCCTCATACTTTTTGCCATTTGCCGAAAAACATTGGCACTGAGTTCCAGTTATGTTTTACTTCCATCTGCCCTCATTTTAATGCTATTAGGACTTAATTTTACGATTATTCATCTTTTTATGCTGTTTATTGTGATCTCTTTTGGAATTGATTATGGCATTTATATGGGAAACACCAAACATCTTGAAAGTGAGACGAAGAGTACCATTGTGGCTTCGTTAATCAGCGCATTTGCAGGCTTTGGAGTGCTCGTCTTTAGCGATATTGGGGCACTCCATTATATGGGTCTTGTTTCGTGCATTGGGATAGGAGCTATTTTAATTTTACTGATGGGGAGGAGAAGTCGTTGAGAGTTATTTTAAAAAACGATGATGGCAGTGAAAAAGTCTATGAGAGCTCCAACCTCATCGACACAACACTCAAAAACAGAGTAATTCTTGTTCCTTCCAAAAGCAAAGAAGAGAATGCCATCGAGATTTTAAGCGCCTACCTTTCAGGTGCAAAACCGATTTTGTACGACCAAGAAAACCTCTCTTTAAAAGAGAAAATTGAGTCATTAGAAACTGAAATATTCAATGATATTGATTTTGCTGCCATGTTTTTTACTTCTGGCAGTACAGGCTTTCCAACGGGGGCTTTTAAAAGCCAAGACAACATTGAAACCGATATGAAAGCTCTGCTGTTAGAATTTGGCAATTTTCACATTCAAAAAGTGGTTGCAACCGTTCCTTTCATTCATATCTACGGCTTTTTAGCCGCCCTTTTACTACCGCTCAAACTGGACGTCGATTTGGTGTTTAAAGAGCATTTTTTACCGCATGATCTACTCAGCTTTGCCAAACCGCATCATCTTATTGTGACTACACCACTGTATATCAAATCACTGCTCAGACTCGATGAAACAAAAGATTTGAGTGAAACTATTTTTATCAGCTCCACAGGACCACTGCCCACCGAAATCGCCAAAGAATTTACGGATAAATTCAACACGACATTGATACAACTCTTTGGCTCTACCGAATGTGGAAGTATTGCCTTTAAAAAACAAGATGACACCTTTTGGACACCTTTTCAAAGCGTTGAAGCAACACTCAATGCCGAAGGACTTTTACATGTAAAGTCTCCATTTATCTCCCAAACCTTATGGCAAGAGGGATTGACACACACAGGTGGAGCGATACAAAGTTTTGATTATGCAACGATGGTGGATGGAAAATTTCAGCTCATTGGTCGTAGCAGTAACATTGTCAAAATCGCTGGCAAACGTTACTCCACCACGCTGATTGAAGAGATACTTGAAGCGATGGAAGGTATCGAAAAAGCACTGGTGCATGTCAAACATACCAATACTGAACTAAAAGATGAAATGGTTGTCATTTTCTTAGAAACTACCAAAACCATAACGGTTAAAACCATTAAGAGCGCTTTGAAACACCGTATCGGAAAAATTAACTTACCCCTTGAATTACACATTGTCGATAAAATTTGCACCACGCTGATGGGGAAAAAGTGTATGCCCTTAGTCTAAAAATCTTAACCTTAAAGGAAGTCGAATGAATTATCTCTTAAGAACTCTTCTCACACTCCTCTTTGCTACCAGTGCACTCTTTTTCAGTGGTTGTGCTGCTAAACGTGGAGAAGTTGCACTCCAAGTGCCAACCGCTAAAGCCGAAGCTACACCCTCCAATGGAAAACAGATTTATATAAACTCTGTTGTTGACAAACGTGTTTTTGAAGTGAAACCGCCAGAGCCAAATATCCCATCTTTAGATCCTTCGGAGGCACAAACGGATGCTATCAAAGCACGTGCAGTTGCAAGAAAACGTAATGGCTATGGCATGGCTATGGGAGATATTGTCCTCAATGCAGACCAAACAGTTAATAGTGTCATAAAAGATAGCCTCATAGAAGCGTTCACAGGCAATGGTTATCATGTTATTGAAACTAAAGATCAAATCACACCTCAAACCTATATCGCTGACATTCAAATTCTCAAATTCTGGTCTTGGATGAACCCTGGTGCGTTTGCCATAACGCTTAGCTGCGAAATTGAAACAAATGTAAATGTCCAAAAAGAGGGAAATCTCGAAAATCATAGTTTACATGTAAAAGCGGCAGACTCTTTTCAAATGGGTACGGAAAGTAATTATATAGAGATTATGCAAAAAGCGTTGCAGCAGTATATTGCTGAGGCGAAGACAGAAATAAAATAATTCAAAAATCACTAGGTGTTAAGATAATTTAACACCTAGTATCTTATTTTTACAACAAGCTAAGTTGTACTTGAATGTTTTTGTTAAGATTTTGAATCCAACCATTGTAGTTACTGTGAATAGTGTTAGCTTCAGCGTTATAATCTAAATTAACACTGCTTTCGTAGTTAATGCTGTACTCTTGTGTGTTGTATGTAATAGCAACCACTGCGGTATGTGTTCTTAAAACAAGCGTACCTTTGAGCAAACCCTCTTTCTCTTTTTTGATGATCCAACCAAGTCCCCCGCCCGCACGGATAATGGCTTTTTCAACATCAGACATGCTTACCTTTTTATCTGCAGTTACAGCAATTGCATTGTTGTTGACATTATAAACTGGTGGAGTTCCACAACCCAAAAAAGTGACACTTAAGACAAAGGCTACCGCTAGCATCAAAAGCTTTTTCATTACCATCCTTTAAAAAAATTTAAATTCATTCTATTGACATTAAGATTAAATTTTACTGAGTTTGTAGTATTTAAATGCCGAAGATAGGCACTTATCACTTAATGTAGCCCTAAAATCTCTTTTCCATGAATCAGTTTGTTATTAATTTGACACAGTGAGTAAAACACCATTGAGGTAGAGAGTGCTTCGATTGGTTTTCCGAATGCCTCCATCGTAATACCTAAAAGATGAAGTTTGGTATTTTGCAGTTTGATTCTACCCGAAATATTACTGGCAACAATGGAAACTTTAGCATTTTGAGCCGATACTGCCAGTGCATTTGTACTTTTAATGGTACTATTGATGATCTCCACATCCGAATTTATGATCGCCAACTCTTCAATCACCGCATCTTTAATGATAATTTTTTGAGAATTAATAATGCTCATATTCCCAATTTTGCCCGTATAAACTCTCCCTTCAATATCTCTAATAGTAACATTATAGTTCGGAGTATTTTTAGGCATAATGGGTCGCACGGTACCTTCTTGGTTTAAAAAGTGCCCTTTTAACAGATTCAAAAAAGCTTGCTCATTGCTCACCATCGGCACATGCCCCGTGCGTGGAAGCAGTTTC
>JAVHRG010000294.1:0-1841 GCA_036171535.1 Sulfurospirillum sp.
GTTCTTTACATGTAAACGCTTAGCGCACAAAATTGGTCATAATTTTTGCTTCTTGTAGGGGAGCTGTAATGTTGTTTTCTTTGGCATTTTGCATGACTTTAAGTGTCCATGCCATATTCTTACCAAGCACACGCGCAATTTGCATACCTTCTAAATCTTCATGCACTTCACCTGGTACTCTTCCATGTGCGACATTCCAATAATTCGTTGTTGGCATAATCATCTCTGCATACGTTAGGTAGTGATTCATCGCATCAAAGGTACTGACACCGCCCGAACGACGAACGGCTACGATGCTTGCACCGACTTTATGGCGAAAAAGGTTGCCATTGGCGGAAGAGACGTAAAAGGCACGATCCAAAAAGGACTTCATCGTTCCTGCAATGCCCGCCCAATGAACCGGTGTTCCAAGGATGATACCATCGGCTTCTTTCATTTTTTGGATGTATTCATTGACATGTTCATCATCTTTGGCGATACAGCGTTCATCTTTGTTTTTGGCACAGCCACCACAGCCAAAACAGCCACGAATGGTTTTATTGCCGATATGCAAGACTTCCGTGGTAATTCCTTCTTGGGCTAATTCTTGTGCAATCGTATCGATAAGCTGTGCGGTATTTCCATTCTTATTGGGGCTTCCATTGATCGCTACTACTTTCATATGCTTATATCTCCTTATATTTTGGTACTTGTTGATTGAATTGTAACGTAAGTGTTCATAAAGTAGATAGACAATTTAGACACATTTATTGCCTATTACTGTACAATGCACTTTTACATGTAAAGGAAATAGATGGATATCTCTGCTAAAAAAAATGAATTGAGTCAGCTCATTGAGTCTCTTTTGCCCGAAGAGGGCACGGTGCAAACGGACATTACCTCTCTTAGTCTTTCAAAAGTTTCCAAGACCTCTGAGTTTGCCTGTTCGATGAGCGAACCTTCGATCTATTTTATTGCTAGAGGTGTCAAAGAGGTGCATTTGGCAGAGCAAATTTATACGTATGATGCATCCACCTATATGATCTCTTCGGTGCATTTACCGCTGAGTGGTAAGATCATCGAAGCAAGCAAAGAAGCGCCGTATTTAGCGCTAAAACTTACCTTTAGCTTAGATGAAATGATGGAAGTGGTTCAAGAGAGTGGCGATACATTTGCGCAACCTTGTACCAAAAAGTGCGATTGTGCTTTGGTCATGGGTGAAATGGACGAAGCTCTGTTGGATGCACTGATACGGTTGGTTTCACTTTTAAAAAATCCAAAGATGATTTCAACCTTGGCTCCACTGATTGTTAAAGAGGTTTTGTACCGCTTGTTAGATCACCATCCTCAGATGTTTATTAAACAGTTTGCCACGATGGGAAGCCACGCATACCGTATTATGCAAGCGATTCACCAGATCAATACCCATTTTGAAGAACCTTTACGCATTAGCGTTCTTGCCCATAGTCTTGGCATGAGTAACTCATTATTTCATCGACATTTTAAAAATGTGACAACACTGACGCCGATTCAATATCAAAAAAAAGTACGCCTGCAAATGGCGCGAAAACTGCTTTTATCGCAACATGTCGATGCAGCGACTGCTTCGTTTCAAGTAGGCTATGCCAGTCCATCACAATTTAGTAGGGAGTATGTGCGTATGTATGGCTTACCACCCAAAAGCGATACCAAACGTCAAGGTAAAGCTTTGTAACTCTTTACATGTAAAGGTTTAGACTTAGACATTGGCTTCATGATTTTAAAGAGAAATTACACCTTTACTATTCATATAACGCATTTGCAACACTTGATTGTTATGATATCCTCAAAGAAACTAAAAAGGGGTTATCATGAATATTGCA
>JAVHRG010000295.1:0-9504 GCA_036171535.1 Sulfurospirillum sp.
TGTATCTACTGTATTGGTCGCTTCTGTTGTAGATTTTTGTGTTGCTACGGGTTTTACCTCTTTTGAAATCAGGTCACTTAATATTGATGTAGACGAGGTAGTCGTTTCTGTTGTTGCTGTCTGTTTGTCTAAAAGGCTCATAAGATTGGTTGTTACCGCTTTGGTTGTTTCACCATTTTGTGTACTTTGAACTGTATTGAGAGCTGTTTTAAGATCATCGAAAAAATTATTTTGAGCGAGTGTTGGGAATTTCTTTTGAATGCTATCCATCGTTTCTGTTGAGATTGAAAGTTTTTCCAATCCAAGATTATATTTTTTGGATAAATCCATCAAATCACTCACATTTTTAACATTAGCAAAATCTTGACGAGCCGTTTCACTTCCAAGAATTTTTTCGAGTGTAGAAGAAGATTTAAGGGTTGGAAAAATGGTTGTTTGTGAATTTTGTTGAAGTGCATTCACAACACTGAGAAGGTCATCTAAAAGATGTTCATCTACGCTTTTAGCTTTTTGATCTGTTGACGTAAGATTGAGATTTATTTCATTTGTTGTTGGAGTTTCTTGTGCAAGATCACTAAGAGAAACTTGTTTACCTTCTTTTGTCATTTGACTCAGAATAATAGAAAAAAAACTCTCGGAAAATGTACCATTGGCACTCTCGGCTTGAATGGGCTCATGTGTTGAAGGCGCAAGAGTTATAGGGCTTGGAGTTGGGACAAAGGAGAGAATATCTTGCATGACCATGACCTTAATTTTTTATTTTTATAACGTTTTCCACGCTAAGTTTGAAAAACCGCGTTGACCATCGGGCACAAAACAAGGGTTGCGTGCCCGATGTTTTTCTAAAATGCTTGTCTCTTTGAGATAGAAATATCATCTTGCCATTTGACATGTTCTTTAATGCAAGAGAAGATTTCACTCTTTTAACAAGCAATACTCATTCCAGTTTTTAAAAATGAATGTCAAAAGAGCGTTACATGTAAGGATATTTTAATTTTAGTAAGAACGTGCTATAATGAAGCATATTTACTTCATCCAAACTACACCAATCACGTACGTTTTATATGAGATGTAAAAGTCAAAGTTTACGAGGAGAATTTTTTGCAAGAGTTTAGAAATATTGCCGTGATCGCACACGTTGACCACGGAAAAACGACCTTAGTTGATGAGCTGTTAAAACAATCAGGAACGTACACAGCACATCAAAAAGTAGAAGAAAGAGCAATGGATAGCAACGATCTAGAAAAAGAACGTGGTATCACTATCCTTTCTAAAAATACAGCTATTCGCTATAAAGATACTAAAATTAACATTATCGACACTCCAGGCCATGCTGACTTTGGTGGCGAGGTTGAGCGTGTTTTAAAAATGGTTGATGGTGTTTTATTGCTTGTGGATGCCCAAGAAGGCGTTATGCCTCAAACCAAATTCGTTGTTAAAAAAGCACTCAGTCTTGGTCTGTGTCCGATTGTGGTTGTCAACAAAATCGACAAACCTGCGGCAGATCCTGATCGTGTTGTTGATGAGGTATTTGACCTTTTAGTGGCTCTTGGTGCAAACGAAGATCAACTTGAATTCCCTATTATTTACGCAGCAGCACGCGATGGTTTTGCTAAATACAACATGAGCGATGAAAGTAAAAATCTTGTGCCTCTCTTTGAAACGATTCTTAAACATGTTCCCGTTCCGACTGGTTCAGCACAAAATCCTCTTCAACTTCAAGTTTTCACCCTTGATTACGACAACTATGTTGGTAAAATTGGTATTGCGCGTATTTTCAACGGAACGATTAAGAAAAATGAAACGGTATTGCTTGCAAAAGCAGATGGCGAACAAATTCGTGGACGTATCTCTAAATTGATTGGTTTTCATGGATTAGATAGAATCGATATCGCTGAAGCAGAAAGTGGAGACATTGTCGCTATTGCAGGTTTTGAAACACTGGATGTAGGCGATAGTATCGTTGATCCAAATAATCCTATTCCTCTTGATCCATTGCACATTGAAGAGCCAACTCTCTCCGTTGTTTTTGGTGTTAACGACTCTCCGTTTGCAGGACTTGACGGAAAATACGTTACTTCCAACAAAATCGCAGAACGTTTAGAATCTGAGATGAAAACAAACATTGCAATGCGTTATGAAAACGCAGGCGAGGGTAAATTTAAGGTTTCAGGTCGTGGTGAGCTTCAAATCACGATTTTGGCTGAAAATATGAGACGCGAAGGTTTTGAGTTCTCTCTTGGACGCCCCGAAGTTATTATCAAAGAAGAAAATGGCGTTAAATTAGAGCCATATGAACATTTAGTGATCGATGTTCCTGATGAATTTACAGGTACCGTTATTGAAAAATTGGGTCGTAAGAAAGCGGAAATGAAAGCGATGAATCCAACGGGAGATGGTCAAACCAGAATTGAGTTTGAAATTCCTGCACGTGGTTTGATTGGTTTTCGTGGGCAGTTTTTGACGGATACCAAAGGTGAGGGTGTTATGAATCACTCATTCCTTGATTTTAGACCACTCAGTGGTGAAGTTGAACACCGTAAAAATGGTGCACTTATCTCAATGGAAAACGGAACAGCGATGGGTTATTCACTTTTCAGTTTACAAGAGCGTGGTACACTTTTTGTTGATGTACAATATAAAGTTTATGCGGGTATGGTTATTGGTGAACATTCACGTCCTAATGATTTAGATGTGAATCCAATCAAAGGTAAGCCACAAAGTAACGTTAGAAGTAGTGGTGCCGATGAAGCGATTAAACTCGTTCCACCACGAAAAATGAACCTTGAGCTTGCACTTGAGTGGATTGAAAATGATGAGTTGGTTGAAGTAACACCAATCAACATCCGCATTCGTAAAAAATACCTTGATCCAAATTTACGTAAACGTATGAGCCGCTAAGAAGTTTTACATGTAAAGATTTTGCCATCATTTTGGTGGCAAAATCTTATAATATGACAATATTAGAGGAGGTTACCATGGAAACATTTTTGATTGTTACGGGTGTCATCATTTTTATCATCATTGTCATGTATAATACGCTAATCTCTAAACGAAACCAAGTCGATAATATCTTCGCAGGGCTTGATGCAATCCTCAAAAAACGTTACGATCTTCTCCCTAACCTTGTGGCAACCGTGAAAGAGTATATGGTGCATGAGCGTATTACGCTTGAAAAGATCACCGAACTTCGTTCAAAAGCCACAACAAATAATCTGACAGGCGCTGAAACAGTAGCTCTCGATAAGCAACTCTCCTCTATGCTTGGGAATCTCATGGTTGCTGTTGAAAACTACCCTACACTTAAAGCAAACGAAAACTTTTTACATCTTCAAGGTACACTGAATGAATTGGAAGAACAGATTTCCGCAGCACGTAGAGCTTACAATCAAAGTGTGACGGATTATAACAATGCTATTCAAATGTTTCCTACTAATTTTATGGCAGGCCTCATGAAGCTGGAGCGAAAAGAGGTTTTTAGTGTTCCTCCCCGTGAGCGTCAAAATATTGATGTGAAAAACCTTCTGCAAAAATAGGTAATGGGTGAAACCAAATCTTGCATCATTATTGGATTATTATTACGAGTCAATGTACCCAGAACTTAAGGTTTTGGAGGAAAAGCGTTTAAGTACGATCGCGACTCTTAAAAAAGCTGCTTTTATTCTTTTATCGATTTCTCTTGTACTTTTTTTTGTCTTGAATCAAAGTCTGATACTAAAGCCACTCCAGGCAGCACTTGTCTCAGGGATGAGTGTTTTTTTAATCTTTATGTTTATTTACAGGCACGAGAGTGCTGGTTATGGTCTGTTGTTTAAAGACCACGTGATAGAAAAAATCATCTATTTTTTAGATCCGTCGCTCGTCTATTCCAAAATGAACTCAATCAGCGAATTAGAGTATCAACGAAGTGAACTCTTTTTAGAATCCTATGATCGTTTTGTGGGCAATGATTTGGTGACGGGAAAAATTGAAGGTGTGGATGTACGCTTTTGTGATTTACATGTAGAGCAAAAAGCGCGGGATAAAGACAACAAAGAGGAGTGGCATGATGTTTTTAAAGGACTCTTCTTTATTGCTGATTTCAATAAGACATTTCATTCTAAAGTCGTTGTTCTTCCCGATATGGCTGAGCGTACATTTGGAGTGCTTGGTTCATGGATGCAAGGGATGAATGTACAAAGAGGAAAACTGATCAAGCTTGATCATCCAGAATTTGAAAAACTTTTTGTAACGTATGGGGATGATCCGATCGAAAGTCGTTATATTTTGTCGCATTCATTAATGGAAGAAATAGTACAGTTTCGCACGAAAGTAGGTAAACCTCTTTACCTCTCTTTTGTTGATTCTAAACTTTATTTGGCGATGCACTACACAAAACCGTTGTTTGAGCCGATATTATCACATTCATTGTTGGAATTCACCTCTATTAAAGAGTACTTTGAACTTTTGAACATGATTGTAAGTATTGTCAATGAATTCAAATTAAATGAAAAATTGTGGAGTAAACGATAAATGTTTAATGAAAAATTACTCAAATTCTCTTTAGCTTTTATTGTGTTATTGCTTATTATAGGTTTTTTGACCATCAATTATATGCTCAAAGATGATAGCCAAGAACCTTCTTATGCTTCACCTCCGATTGCAAAAAAAGCAAATAATTTAAGTTCGGATGCCAGAGAAGTCAGTCTTGATACGATTTATATCAATATTAAATCGCAAAAATACAAGATTTTAAAAGCTGATATTGCTTTAGTTATGAAAAGCAATACCAGTAAAAAAGCATTGCAAGGTAATATGGATAATGTGCGTAATGCTGTTTTGCAGTACCTTAATGCGATGGATGCGAATGGTCTTGAAACCATCAATGGAAAAGAGCGTCTTAAAGAGGAACTCATTGATATGTTGGAAAATACATTTGGGTATCAAATCGAGACTATTTACATTAAAAACTTTATTCTTTCTCCTTGAAAAGCATTAAGCTTCCCAATGAAAGTAGCGCGATGAAACTCGCATACAAATAAAGATACTCTCCGTAAAAATACCCTGCAAGCAATGCTCCAATAAAGCCTCCCAAACCAAATGAAAAGCCATAGTAAAATTGTGCCGCCAGTTTCTTATTGGCATACCGTGTGTACAGAAGACTCAGAGCTGCAGTGTGATGCAGTGCAAAGCTAAAGGCGTGCATGGACTGAGAAAGGTATGAAATCCAAAGCGATGAAGGAAAGGAAAAAAGTAAAAACCAACGAAGCGCGGTTGTAAAAACTCCCAGTTTGACGAGCGATAAAAGCGTAAAGCGTTTCAGCAAAGGTGCTTGAAAATAAAACAGGACAATCTCACATACAACACCAAATGCCCACAAATAGCTGGTCACTTCAAGACTAATACCGTGTGCCGTTTCATAAATGGTAAAGAAGTTATAAAATCCTCCAAAACTGACTTGCATCAAGAAAAGGCTGATCCATAAATACTTTACATGTAAAAAGTTAAAAGGCTCTTCTTTGCTAGCATTCGCTGTTGTAAAATGTACATTATTTTGGGTAAGCCAATAGGCAAAAAGAGCAGTTGCACTAATGGCTAAAAGAAGATAATGCAAGCCATTGGTATAGTTTTCCAAGTGGCGCGCTAAGATAATGCCAATGAGCATAAAGCCAATAGAGCCAAACAAGCGCGATTTCCCAAAACGTTCTTTGCGCAAATGTTCCATTGCATAGGTTTCAATGTAGGGTAATATCATGCCCAAACAGGCACCCAAGAGCATATTAGGGAGCATGAAAAGGTAGAAGTGGTGAATGGTTGGGTAGAACAGTATTATGGCAAGGATAGCGCCACAAAGAGCCGTATAAAAGACTTTTTGGTTGAGTTTAAAATGCTTGAGAAAGAAAAAAGGGACAAAAAAGCGCATAAGAGGAGCTAAGGCGAAAATAGCACCAATTTGCAGAGCGCTGTAGCCGATGGTTTGCAAAATTTTTGGCATAAAAATGACATACACGCTGGTGACTGAAAAGTACGAAAAGAAAAACCCAGAGATTTTTAAAAAGATCATTTACAAATGGGAGCGGTTTGGCTCAAAATATCATAGAGTGCTAAGTTGTCTTTTCGCATGAGTGGCAAAAAAAGTCCGATGATCGTGAGTGCAGTAAGAAGCATTAACGTATAGCGTACACAGAGTTGAAGTATGGAAGTTTTTTGCGTTGTGCTAAGATCAATTAAGATGAGATCATACGCTTTGTATCCTGGTGTTTGACCACTTCGTTTGAGAAATAGAATCGTAAGAACACCATAAGGAATTAAAATAAAAAGCCAACCTTGAAGCATATGTGCGGCAAAGCCTTCGCGTGAGCCATAAATGAGATAAAAAACAATGTATAAAATGGGCATCAAAAGCATGAAAGAATCAACAACAAAGGCTTTAAAACGCCTTTGAAATGGTGCGATGGCGTAAGAAGGCAAAGAGCTTTTTCGCTCTTTTTTAACCCCTTTCTTACTGTCTCTCCATCTCATTAAAACTCAGTTTCCTCTGCTTCCCGGTTTGATTGCTATGCTTCCTTCTTTACATAAAGGGCACTCGCTTGGCTCATAAATGTCAAATTCAAAATCAGCCAATGCAAAAAATGGTGCATCATTGGGAAGTTTGCAAGTAGGCTTACCTTTTAAGGTACTTCCCACACGTTGACAAAAACCACGGTTCGCAAGCGCTGCAAATCCAACGATCACACCACCCATATTTTCTGCAATTTTTGCCGCTTCTAATGCAGAGCCACCCGTGGTGATAATGTCTTCACACACAAGGATTTTTTCACCTTTTGAAACTTCAAAGCCTCTGCGAATCGTCATCTCACCGTTTACGCGCTCAGCAAAGATAAAACGTTTACCAAGGGCGCGCGCAAGTTCATACCCTGCTAAAACGCCACCAAGGGCTGGAGAGCAAATGGTATCGATCTCAAGGTTGGAAGCCGTGATCATTTTTGCTAATTCAACCGCTAATTGCTCAGCGACTTTGGGGTCTTCCAAAACTTTGGCACTTTGAAGGTAATAGTGTGAGTGTTTGCCACTGCTCAGTAAAAAGTGTCCCTCTAAAAGTGCGTTTGCATCTTTGTAAATTTTTTCAATGTGCATGGTTTGCCTTAAATTTTAAGTAGTTCTGATTCTTTGTCTCTCACGAGCTCATCGACTTTAGAAACCGTAGCATCCGTGATTTTTTGCACTTCGTCTTGTCCTTTTTTAGAACCATCTTCCGTGATAATTTTGTCTTTTTCAAGTTTTTTGACTTGATCGTTAGAGTCTTTACGGACATTTCGAATGGCAACTTTTGCTTTATCGCCCATGGATTTGGCTTGTTTTGCACCCTCTTTACGTTGATCACTGGTCATTGGAGGGAAGAAAAGTTTAATGGTTTCGCCATCGTTGTTAGGATTGACACCGATATTGGCTTGCATGATCGCTTTTTCGATCTCTCTAAGCATCTTTTTCTCCCAAGGAGAGATGGTGATGGTGGTTGCATCTGTCGTTAAAACCGTTGCTACTTGACTAAGACCGGTGGGTGTTCCATAGTAATCGACATGGATATTATCCAAAATTGAGGTAGAGACTTTACCACTGCGAATCGTCATAAAGTCACGTTTGAGTGCCGCGATGCATTTTTCCATATGCTCTTTTTGTTCGGCATAGATTTTAGTGAGTTCCATATTTATCCTTTACAAGTAGTTTCGTTGAAATTTTATTGCCCACGGAGACGATGATCCGTGTGCGATCTTTGGTGAGTATTTTATTAATTTGTGCTTCAAAAACACCATCACTGAGACTCACTTCTTGATATCCATGTTCGCTGATGTAAATTCCACCTTTGGAAGCGCTTGTTTGTGCTTTTACATGTAAAGATGTAAGCTTGCCATCACTTAGCAATACTGTAGGCTCAAACCATATGGCTTCAAGGGCTTTGTATTTTAAAAATCCTAGTAGATCACTTTTGCCAACCAGTGCAGAGCGGTCTAAATCGAGTGGATCACTAAAGCTTGCAACAGCACCCATGGTTTGATTTAAAATCGCTTCAAAACCATAGCTTTGTGCGATGGCTTTTACGCGAGGGCTAAACTCACCAAAAGGGTAGGAGAAGTAGTGAGGTTTGATGCCAAGGTGTTTTTCAAACAGCGCCAAGCCTTCATCAAAATCTTGTTTAAGCGCTTCGTTGCTGAGCTCAGTCATATGAGGGTGATTGAGAGAATGAAACTCTAAAGAGCCATATTTACCAGTCTCTTTCAGTTGATCCCAACTCATAAAATCACCGTATTTTTGCTCTGTTGCTCCAACATAGACAAACATTGTAAAGGGGTAGTGGTACTCTTTAAAGAGTGCTAAGCCATGTTCATAAAAACTTTTATAGTTATCATCAATGGTAAGGACGACCCAATTATCAGGAATGGTCTCTTTGTTGTGAACGGCAGTGACAAGTTTTTCAAGTGGAATGACTTCGTAGCCATTTTTTTTGAAGTAATCAAACTCTTTGCGAAGTTCTTCAAGTGTTGTATTGGTTGTGGGGTATCTGGAATCGTTAAAGCGATGGTAGATAAAGATATGGGCATCAGCCCATACCATGACACTCAAACATAATACAAGCCAAAAGGATTTCATGGCTAATTATTTAGCGCTAGGAGCTTCTGGGGCTGATGGAGCGGTTGTTACAGGCGCTGGAACGCTTGGTACAACGCTTTTTTCAATTTTGATATCTTCAGCAATAGAAACTTTTTTAGTTTGGTTGTAAAAATAACCTAAAGCAAGAGTATTTGCAATGAAAAAGATTGCCATAACAAATGTAAATTTTGCCATAAAGCCTGCTGGACCTTTAGCTCCAAAAAGAGATTCATTACTTCCGCTATATGCACCAAGTCCGATAGATGAGCTTTTTTGAAGCAGTACAGAGATGGTTAAAATAACGGTTAAAACAAATTGTGAAACCAGTAAAACGGTGGTCATAAGAGATGTCCTTTGTTTGCAAAATAATGTAGAATTAAGGATTATATCCAAAATGGGCTAAAAAATCATTTAACCAATCTAAAAGCGCTTACAACATGTTAAAATCAACGGTAACTTCATCTATACTACGTGCGGGTAAAAAGGCTTTCGCGTATTCTAAATAGATCTTTGAGGTATAGAGAAACTTAACCAACTCTTTATCCAATTCGCCTTCTTGTGCCATAGTATAAAGAATTTTCATAACTGTGGAGAGTGGCATACCGGCCTTATAAGGACGATCACTTGCCGTCAGTGCTTCAAAAATATCAGCAATGGCTAAAATACGTGCTTCAAAACTGATCTCGTCTCCCTTAAGCCCTTGAGGATAGCCTTTTCCATTGAGTTTTTCGTGGTGATTGCCTGAAATCTGTGGAATTTGTTGGTATTTTTTAGGGAAGGGAAGGCGGTTTAGAATATCGACGCTGAGCTTTGCGTGATGGTTAATCATTTCACGCTCTTCTAAGGTTAGCGTTCCTTTTTGAATACTCAAATGAT
>JAVHRG010000296.1:0-1828 GCA_036171535.1 Sulfurospirillum sp.
TTTTAATAATCGTGTTCAGATGGGATAATACATGAAATGTCATTTTCCAAAGCTTGCTGAGCTTAAACCAGTGGATAAACTGTGGAAGAAATTTATCTATGATTCCATTGATAGAGTTGCCCCTTTTTGCTTTACATGTAAAGATAATTCGAACTGCTTTGCGTGCCAGTTAGCGGGGTAAATTCCCAGTATAAAAAGGTAAATAACAATGATTCGTCTTGCTACTGAAAATGATTTGGAAGCCATTTTAGCCATTTACAACGATGCTATTTTAAATACTACCGCTGTCTATACTTATCAAGCAAAAACATTAGAAGAACGCCAACATTGGTTTCATAAAAAAGAAGAAGAGGGCTATCCTCTGTGGGTGTATGAGCACGATGAAAAGGTCGTTGGTTATGCAACGTATGGCTCTTTTCGCGAATGGCCTGCTTACAAATATACGGTCGAGCACTCTCTTTACGTTCATAAAGATTTCCGCAATCATGGTATTGGTTCTACGTTACTCAAAACACTCATTCAAGATGCCAACAGTAAAGGGTACGCTACCCTAGTCGCAGGCATTGATGCTTCCAATGCCAACAGTATTCATCTGCATAAGAAATTAGGCTTTATCTCCGCTGGGATTATCCACAAAGCAGGGTATAAATTTGGTCAATGGCTTGATTTAGCGTTTTACGAACTTCTCCTTGATGGCCCCCAAAATCCTATCGAAGTGTGATTTAGACTTTACATGTAAAGTCTAAATCTGTGCATTTTCCTATAAAAGCGTTTTACATGTAACGAGAAAAATTGACGATGTGATCATCGATTTCTAATGTCAAATGTCTCGCTTTTTGAGGCGCCGAAAAGTTTGAGATAGTCTTCATCACTCAATACTTTTTGATATGCTTGAAGTTCTTCATTAAGCAGTTGATTTAACGCGTTAAGATACTCTTCATGGCTACTCGTTGCTAATGTCGCATTATCGCTCTTGGCCTTTTTATCCCTATATTTTTGATCGATTTGCAAGAGGATGATTTTTTTCTCCTGAGCAATATCTCCAAGTTTCTCTTTAATATTAAGCTCGAAAAGTTTTGTGAGGTAATCCACTTCTACGGAATTTGGTATACCATTTGCCTTCGATTTTTTCATATAGTCTTGATAAAGCTCTATTCTAGGGTCTATTGGCGTCGCCGAACTTTTGAGATTGGTCATCGTATCTCCACCCCAAGGCATCTCTTTGTGTACTTTTGTCAAACATTGAGACCAAGCGTATTTCTTTTTCCCTTCTTCACATCTCGATGGACTGAGACTATACCAACACGCACTGTTTGTGTCGAGTCCGTATGTTCCGTATACTTTTTCGATGAGGGCATAAAAAGGAACATTGTGTACGGTTTTTCCTGTATAGTACAGCCCACGATTGGTTGCATTCCAACATACGCCCACGATGGCATAATAGTGTTCATAAGGCCATATACAAGGCTCTTGTGTCAAGATATAGTTTACTGTCGAAATATCGATACACGTTCCATTTTGGTCGCATTTTGTGGTTGTGTCAGCGAGTACATCTCCTCCGCTATCGCCTCCTAATGCTTTCCATGCATATCGTTCTGCATTATCATCGAAAGCTTCAGGATAGGTATGATGAGCGATTTTCTGTAGCACTTTACCGCCTAGCGGGTAAAAGCGCGCATCCAGTTGATTTCCCATTTGATGCTGGTTATTTGCACTTTCTTTGTCGCTAGGACTTTTAAGTGAACATGCACTTAACATAAACCCGATCAATACAATCATGACGATACGATAGACTCTCATAATTGCCTCCTTTATAGTGTTAATATTA
>JAVHRG010000297.1:0-1828 GCA_036171535.1 Sulfurospirillum sp.
CTGATCTTCGCGGTACGGTTTGGTAACACGAGGTGACTCAAAAATACGTGTGACGGTATTGTCATAGACAAATTTAGTTTCGCATTGATCGCTCAGCCCCTCTATCGCGTAAGCACTCTCAAAGGAAGGCGTGCATGCAAGCGGTATATGACCTTCTCCCGCAAATAGTCCACTGGTCGAATCCAGTCCGACCCAGCCAGCACCGGGGATGTAGACCTCTGTCCACGCATGCAAGTCGGTAAAATCAGCGGCTGGACCACTAGGACCATCAAGGGAAGCCACATCGGCTTTAAGTTGCACCAAATAGCCAGAAACAAAGCGTGCTGCAAGACCTAAATGACGAAGGACTTGCACAAACAACCATGCGAAATCGCGACAACTGCCCAGTTTATTGCCCAGTGTCACTTCACAGCTTTGAACACCCGGTTCTAACCTAATGGTGTAGTTTAAATAGTGATTAATCTCCGAATTGAGGTAGACTAAAAAGTCGATAATGGGGCGTTTTTTACAATCTAATGAACGCACAAAAGAACGTAATAGCGCTCCATCTTCACTCTCTTCAAGGTAGGGTATCAGCTCTTTTTGAAGCTCTTTTTTATAGATAAAAGGAAAGTCACTGGCATAATCATCGACAAAAAAGTCAAACGGGTTGATCGTAATCAAATCGGCGATAATCTCCACATCAATGCACAGCTCCTTCGTCTTTTCAGGAAAAACAATGCGCGCAAGGTAATTGCCAAATGGGTCTTGTTGCCAGTTGATAAAATGGTTTTCAGGTTTAATCTTTAGTGAATACGCCTCGATGGGTGTACGACTATGAGGGGCGGGACGCAATCGAATAATATGCGGTGAGAGCGCTACATAGCGGTCGTAGTGGTATTCTGTTTTATGCGATAGAACAACTTTGAGTGACATAATAATCCTTTAAAACAGAAAGTAAAAAACGTTTACATGTAAAATTATTATAGCATGATGTGAGGGGTTTGGGTAAGAGGTTTGGCTATGTATTAAGCAGTAATCTTTAGGTTAGCTTTAGCGCATATCTTTTTACATGTAAAGGTTTACATAAAAGCCAATGTCATCACAAATACATTTGTCTTTTGTGATAAACATTGGATTCTTCGTTGTATGACTACTCTTCGAGTAATTCAATCGATGCAATCAATCTTCCTTGCATATAAGTAATACCTAAATTTTTGAGCGTGGAGAGATCTTGTTCTTCTTCAATATTGGTCGCAATGATAGAAATTCCAAGACTTCGTGCAATGTTATTGAGACTTTCTTGATTTTTTCCTGTGGTAGCATCGAGCATAATATCTTTAAGATAGACCACCGTGCACTTGACATAATCAGGGCGTATGGCTTGCAGATAATAAGCCCCTTCCGATGGAATCGTAAAGCTATCAATACCAAAACGACATCCCAACATCTTCAGTTGACCGCTGATCGAAACAATCGCTTCAAGATTATGGAGGGCAACGGCATTACTTGTCTCAAACCATAACATGGCACGTTCTGTTGAAGAGAGTTTCTCGAGTTGCTCTTTCAACCATTGAATATTGGCATAATGCCCTACAAATTCAGCGCTCAGGTTGAGTGCCAATGGTGTGCTAAGTTCTTGAGAAGCAAAACGCTGAAGCATCTTTTGAATCATGTAACGATCAATTTCATCCGCCAATCCTAAAATGGTTGCCATCGGTAAAAAATAGCCCGCAGAGTATACAGAACCATCACTTCCTTTAAGTCGGATGAAAACTTCTTCATGGACAATGCTTGAAGTGGTACTTTCGTAGTGTATGACATTTTGCGTTGCAAAAACAAAACGAGA
>JAVHRG010000298.1:0-9421 GCA_036171535.1 Sulfurospirillum sp.
AAATTTATCACTCAAATCTCTTAAATTTTCGTAGTTCGAAACAATCGCTAAAATATTTGCATTGAGATCATCGCTATCATGCTTAAGTAAAATATCACCCAAACAGTGTGTCTCTTTTGTACCCATCAAGATGATGTCTTTTTTACGTGCTTCCGCCACATAAATCTCCGCATGTGCTGGCAACATTGCTTCAAGTGTTCCTTGAAATTCGTTCATATTGACTTCGCCACTCAGCTCCGCACGCATAAAAAATTTGCCATTTTCCCTGTCAACATACTCATCATTTTTGATAATGTTCAATTGATACTTAAACACCACGTCCGCAATGCGGTAGATTAAGCCCTTTTCGTCTGAACAATCAATTTTTAAAATATAATTTTTCGCTACTTCCATTTTCATGCCTCACACCGTTGTTTAATTTTTTCAATTCGTCTTCGTTTAAGCTCATGCCTAATCGCTTCTTTCTCAAATCCATCAGAGATCACCTCTTGCACACTCACGCCACCTGTAAAGATTGCATCCCAAATTCCAAACTCACACGCGCGCGCTTTGATCCCTTTTCGATAGTTACCAAGCCACTCACAAATAGGCAATTCTAAGCTTACATGTAAAAGCATTTCATCGCTTATTTCCCCTTCAAAAAAAGGCTGATACTTAAAGGTTTTAAGGTAATGATTAGGTGCATCAAGGGACCTAAACCATTGCAAAGGCTCTTGCTTTAAACGATTGGCGACGATATAAACAAAATAGTAAGGACGAAGTGCGTCTTCAAAATTTTGCTTGTATCGTAGCAATTCACGTGCAATCTCAAAAAAGCGATTTTCCACTTTACATGTAAAGCATTTTTCAAAGAGATGAAGCTCATACATGTAAAAGAGTCCATAATGCAAACAAGGGGCGCGAAAGAGCTTTTCAAACTCCCACAAAATGCGAGGGCGACTCAGATCACTCAGATCAATACTTCGCATCACTTTCATGCTTTGAGGCTCTATCTTGAAGCCAAGACGTGCGCTAAATTGCATAGCGCGAAGCACTCTCAGACTGTCTTCTCTAAAGCTTTTTTCATCAATGATAGAGAGTGTTTTATGCGCAATCGCCTCTTTGCCACCCCAAAAATCGAGCAGTTCACCACTGAAGATGTTCAGCATCATCGCATTGACACTAAAATCGCGACGTCTGGATGCCTCTTTTTCATCTTGGCACACTTCTACGTCAAAAGCCGTATGCCCGATGCCACTTTTGCGTTCAATACGTGGTAGTGCAAAGTCAATATTGCCATATTTGTAGACAAAAAAACTTTTACCAACGCCCACCGCACCCATACGCGTCATTACATGCTCAAACGCCTCTGGTTCAATGTCATACACCTCTATATCTAAATCGTGCAAAGGCTCATCTAACAAGAGGTCTCGCACACTCCCCCCCACCAAATAAGCACGCTTGGTATAGGGTTTTAAAAATGCAATAGCATCCTCTATTTGCCGATCAAAATGCGCAGAAAAAACGCAATTTAATTTCATTTTTTAGTGGCTTCCATATGCTCCAGTTGTTCGTCAATCGTCGCTAAAAGGTACTCTAAAAAATTGAGTGTCAAATCTATTTTTGCTTCTATGTTTTTATTATTAGGGGATTGAAATCCTTCAAAAAGTACCAAAATTCGTTCCCGCAGATTCACGTAAAACTGTTTTTGGTTCTCATGATAAGACTCTTCTTCTACTATCTCCTGAGGCATACCATACGCCTTGATCATATTGATCTCTTCGTTAAGTTCTAAAAGCGGTTCTGGCTCAAACTCAACAGTTTCAGGTTCACGTATTCGCGGTGGTTGAAGTGTTTGTTGTTGCTCTTCTTTGGGTACTACCTCTTCAAGCTCTTTGAGTGTTGAGAGAATCATATCTTTTAATTCCATAGCTTTACCAACCACCTTTCAAATTCTAAAAATTCCACTTCTGAATTCATTGTTAAAAAAAACTTCTTCATCTCTTCATCTACACCAAGGTACTTTTTGCGAATCCCTGAAAGACGTTTGATAGCAATTTTTGCCTCTTTATGGTCAGGATTTTCACGCAATAACTCTTTGTATATCTCCAAAGCCTCATTTTTGAGACCTTGGAGTTCGTAGATCGAAGCGAGCGTGAGTGTTTTCATATTTTAGCTACATAATCCGCGATAATAGAGCCAATTTGAGTTGTAGAACAAACTTCAATAGCTCCATAATTTGCCAAGTCTTTGGTACGATAACCATCATGCAATACTTTTTTAATTGCCATCTCAATACGATCTGCTGCTTTTTCTTCACCGAGTGCAAAGCGAAGCATCATAGAGGCACTTAAAATGGTTGCAAGAGGATTGGCAATACCTTGACCTGTAATATCTGGCGCAGAGCCGTGAATAGGTTCAAAAAGACCTACTTTACCACCCATAGAAGCGGACGGTAACAGGCCGATAGAACCACTGATCATACTAGCCTCATCACTGAGGATATCTCCAAAAATATTGCCCGTTAAAATAACATCGAATTGGCGAGGATTGCGCACGAGTTGCATGGCTGCATTGTCAACGTACATGTGAGAGAGTGTGACCTCTGGGTACTGTTTGGAAACTTCGATGACCGTATCACGCCAAAGTTGGGAAACTTCCAAAACATTGGCTTTATCAACAGAACAGACTTCTTTGCGGCGTTTCATCGCTGATTCAAAGGCAACATGCGCAATACGCTCAATCTCAGGTTTGGTATACACCATCGTGTTATAGCCTTTAAAGCCATCATTACCACGAGGCTCGCCAAAGTAAATACCCCCGATAAGTTCACGAACCACTAAAAGGTCAACCCCTTTAACCACTTCAGGTTTAAGGGTACTGGCATCTAAAAGTTCATCAAAAATAGAAGTTGGGCGAAGATTTGCAAAGAGCCCGAGTGATTTACGAAGTTTCAAAAGTCCCGTTTCAGGGCGAAATTCACGTGGAAGAGTATCCCATTTTTGTCCACCAATGGCGCCAAACAAGACAGCATCCGCTTTTAGACAGCCCTCAATTGTCTCATCAGGAAGAGGAGTTCCTTTAAAATCATACGCCACACCACCCATAAGATACTCTTCGTAACGAAGTTCAAAATTTTCATGGGAACAGACACTATCAAGCACTTTAATCGCTTCATCAACAATCTCAGGACCAATGCCATCGCCTCTAATCACCGCTATTTTATAGGTTTTTTTCATTTCATTATCTCTTTTTTCGCATAATTCATCAATCCGCCACACCCAATAAGCTCTTGCATAAAAGGAGGAATCGGCGTAAATTTATAGGTTTTTGAACCGTTTTTCACTTCACCACTCTCCATAGAAATCGCAATGGTGTCGCCCTCTTTAAGAGTGTCCGTTTCAGCCAGTTCAAAAATAGGAAGACCTGTGTTAAACGCATTTCGATAAAAAATACGTGCAAAACTCTTCGCAACAACGGCACTCACACCCGCAGCTTTAAGGGCTATTGGAGCATGTTCACGACTACTGCCACACCCAAAGTTTTCGCCCGCAACGATAATGTCACCCGCTTTGACTTTGTTGACAAACTCTGGATCTGCATCTTCCATAACATGTTTAGCAAGCTCTTTCGGATCAGAAGTGTTCAAATACCTCGCCGCAATAATAAGATCAGTGTCGATGTTATCGCCAAAGTGCCATACTTTTCCGCTAATAGTACCCATGATTATCCTTAGTGCTCTCTTGATTTAATAAAAAATTTTATCTAAATGGGGTTGTGAAAAAGTTTAATCACCCCACACTTTGAACAAAATAGCGTCCTTTCTCACATTTTACATGTAAAGGTAGATCAAAAATTGCGGAAAGTTGATCATCCTTTAAAAGCGCTTCTTTGTTCCCTTGAGCAACAATACAACCTTGTTTGATCAACACCACTTGTGAAATCTCTTCAAAAATTTCCTCTAAGTGATGGGTCACCAAAATGATTGTACGTTGCGCTGCAATTTTGCGTATCATCTCGATAAAATTGAGCTGCGCTTTGATGTCAAGTCCAACCGTTGGCTCATCCAGTATCATCGCTTTGGGCTCATGCACCAAAGAGCGCGCGATGATGCACTTTCTTAGCTCTCCCGTGGACATCTCAGAGATGCGTTTATCTCGTAAATGGCGTATCTCCAAAAAGTCCAAAACCTCTTCCACTTTCTTTACATGTAAAGGTGAAAATTCTTGATGCTCATAAATGTGAAAGCTGCTGTAAAACCCTGAGAGTGTGACTTCAAAACCGCTCAAATCGGGTGCTCGCTCGCTAAATTGGTAGTGCAAATCATTAGTGATGATGCCCAAATGCTTTTTAAGCTCCCAAATATCCCACACCTTTTTGCCAAAAACCTCTTTGGTGGTCGCTTCATTAAAGCGTGGATAAAGATCGTTAGAGAAAAGTTTCAAAAGTGTTGACTTACCTGAACCATTGGCACCTAAAATAACCGTATGCTGTCCTTCTTTGATGCTAAGATTGATGTCGCGTAAAACATCTTCTTCGTCATAAGCGACATTCACATGCTCAAAATGAATAATTTCCATAATAAAACTCCTAATAATCGGGTGATTATAGCGCATCATTATTAAGAAAATTTAGTTAAAATGTCACAATTGTAAACACGGTAAAGGTAACGCATCCAAATGTTTTCCAAATTTTTCATTAACCGACCTAATTTTGCCATCGTTGTTTCACTCATTATTATCATCGCTGGTATGATGGCGATTCGCACATTGCCTGTTCAAGAGTACCCTGATGTTGTTCCACCCCAAATCATCGTTTCCACCACTTACGCAGGAGCCGATGCTCTCACACTTGAAAACACCGTAGCCTCTGTACTGGAAGCGCAAATCAATGGTGTAGACAACATGCTTTATATGATGTCCACGACCTCGCCAAGCGGATTACTGACCATGAACCTCTATTTTGAGGTGGGAACCGATATGTCCCAAGCCAAACTGGATGTCAACAACCGTGTACGTTTGGCGGAGAGTAAACTTCCCGATGCCGTCAATCGTCAAGGCGTTGAAGTGGCAGAGCGCTCCAACGATACGTTGCGCATGTTAGCATTGACCTCAGAAGACAACCGCTACGATACTATTTTCATGTCAAACTACGCTATCAATAATCTTTTAGAAGAGTTTAAGCGCATCCCTGGTGTTTCAGAAGCCATTGTTGTGGGTAACCAAGAGTACTCCATTCGTGTTTGGCTTGATCCTCAAAAACTCTCTTTTTACAATATTACAACCACCGAAGTGATTAACGCCATCAAAGCCCAAAATGAGCAGTACCCTGTGGGGCAAATTGGGCAAGAACCCATTCAAAAAAACATCGCATTTACCTACACGGTCACCTCAACTGGCAGGCTCAACACGCCTGAAGAGTTTGCGCAAATTTTGATCAAATCAAACACCGATGGTTCCTCTTTGAAGCTAGGCGATGTTGCAACGCTTGAGCTGGGTTCAGAGCGCTACTTTTTCAAAGGACTCTTTAACAAACAACCCACGTCAATGATTCGTATCACCCTGACATCCAAAGCCAATGCACTTGAAGTTTCGGATCTTTTGGATAAAAAAATTGAAGAACTCAAAAAGGGATTTCCTGAAGGGCTCAAAGTTGATGCTACTTACGATCCAACGCTGTTTGTTCGCGCTTCTATTCACGAAGTTGTTGTCACCCTTTTGGAAGCGATTACCTTGGTCATCTTTGTTGTCTATCTCTTTTTAGGCAATATTCGTGCGACCATCATCCCTGTGCTTGCCATTCCTGTTTCCATCATCGGAACCTTTGCAGGCTTTTATGCCACAGGCTTTTCCATTAATCTTCTCACGCTGTTTGGACTCACACTTGCCATTGGTCTTGTAGTGGACGATGCGATTATTGTCATTGAAAATGTCGAGCGTATTTTGCGCAAAGAGAATCTTAACGTTAAAGAAGCAACCATTAAAGCGATGCAGGAGATTACTGCTCCTGTTATTGCCATTGTTTTAGTTTTATGCGCCGTCTTCATTCCCGCTGCCTTTATGGGAGGGCTGAGCGGAACAATGTCTCGGCAATTCGCCATTACCATTGTCATCTCTGTAACGATTTCAGGTCTTGTGGCCTTGACACTCACCCCAGCTCTGTGCTCTTTACTTCTTAAAAAGGAGGAAGAGAAACCTTTATGGATTATTCAAAAATTTAACGACCTTTTTGATTATATCACCCATCATTTTGGCAAAATTGTTCAAAATGCTATCCGTTTTAGTCTCTTTAACCTTCTCTTTTTTGGCATTATGATCTTTGTCATTGTTAAACTTCTCAATATTATTCCCTCAGGACTGGTTCCAAAAGAAGACAAAGGAGTCTTTTTTGCGGTTACCACACTCCCTGCTGCTGCCTCACTTTCACGTACCCATGAGATCAATATCGCCGTAGGAGATGTCGCACTTCAAAATCCATCCGTCGATAAAGTCGGTGGTTTTTCAGGCTCAGATTTTAGCTCAAAAGCATATACAACCGAAGCTGGTTATAGTTATGTTCGTCTTGTGGATTGGGATGAGCGTAAAGAAGCAAATCAAAGTGTTGATGCCATTGCAAAAGATATTATGCGAAAGCTTTCCAGTAATAAAGAAGCACGCATTGTGGCTGTTTCACCATCCGCCATTAGTGGACTGGGAGTATCGGGTGGGTTTGAGATGTATGTTCAAAATAAAACGGGTGCAAATTACCAGCAATTAGAGAGTTATGCCAAAGAGATTGTCGCGCGTGCCAGCGAGCGTAAAGAGCTTCGTTCGGTTCGGAGCACCTTAAGTTCCAATACACCACAATATCGCATCGAAGTCAACAATCAAAAAGCCAAAGCGTATGGCATTGACATTGCCGATATTTATACTACGATTCAAGCCACTTTTGGAAATGTCTATGTCAACGATATTAATATTTTTGGGCGAAGTTACCGTGTCAATGTTCAAGCCAAAGGTGATTTTAGAGAAGATACCAAGAACTACAGTGACATTTTTATCAAATCCAGCGATGGAAACAATGTTGCACTGAGTGATCTTGTCACACTCAAACGTGTTCTCAATCCTAACATTACGAAACGTTTTAATATGTTTCCTTCCGCTCAAATTTTGGGTGAAACCACTGAAAATTACTCTTCGGGTGAGGGGCTAAAAATTATGGAAGAGATCGCAGCAGAAGTTTTGCCTGATGGCTATTCCATCGCATGGGGTGGCGCATCCTTGCAAGAGAAAAAACTTTTAGAAACAGGTAATCTCTCGTTTGTATTTGCCATTATTTTCATCTTCCTTATTTTGGTGGCACTGTATGAGAGTTGGATGATTCCTTGGGCGATTGTTTTAGCCGTACCTTTTGCGCTTCTTGGAGCAGAGCTTTTCATATGGCTTCGTGGACTTCAAAATGACATCTACTTTCAAATAGGGCTTATTACCCTTGTAGGGCTTTCAGCGAAAAATGCCATCTTGATGGTCGAGTTTGCACTGCAAAAGATGGAAGAAGGGTTTAGCTTGATAGATGCCACCATAGAAGGTGCAAAGATTCGATTTCGCCCTATCATAATGACCTCGTTTGCCTTCATCGCAGGTACGCTGCCACTGGCTCTTAGTTCTGGGGCAGGCGCCAATAGCCGTCATATCATTGGAACAACCGTTGTCGGGGGAATGATAACACTCACCCTCATTGGTGTCTTTTTTGTGCCACTCTTTTTCTATTTGATTATGAAAGGTAAAGAGAAATTTTTACTTGCGTTCAAGTCCCAAAAGCCCAAGACCTAGGCCAATAAAAATCGCGCCACTGATACGGTTAAACCACGTAGCGCGATTGCGTGTACGAAACCAATGCTTCAAACTTCGAGCAAAAAAAGCATAAACCATCAATGTCATCAATGAAAGAGATATAAATGTCAAGGTTAAGATGAAAAATTGAGGTACGATCGGCGTTGTTGGCTCTAAAAAAAGAGGAAACAGTGCTGTAAAAAAGATGATCGGTTTAGGGTTCGTGATACAAATCAAAAATCCTTTACGAAAAATAGCGAAATAATGCACTGAACTTTTGACATGATTCAACTGGACACGCTCAAAAATGTTGTTAAGATTGCGAAACTGTTTGATACCAAGATAGATCAAATAAAGCGCTCCCACAATTTTAAAGGCAGTAAAGAGAATCATAGACGTTTTTAACACAACTCCAAGACCTAACATCGCCGCACTCGAGAGCACAAAAAGCCCTAAAGCATTTCCAAAAGATGAAAAAATGGTTGCTTTAAGATCATAAATGATGGAATTATTGATCGCTAAAAGTACTGCAGGGCCAGGACTGACTATCGCTATAAACGCAACCGTGGTATACAAAAGCCATGTGTGAAATTCCATGCTATTTTCCTCTTTGAAATTGAACATTATACAGTATTTTTCATATCAATATATCTTGATATGAAAGCCATATTCTGCTATGCTATTCAAAAATAAATTGCGAGAAACTTCATGGAAACTTTTTTACAAACCGTTGGTGCACTCAATGACGAAACACGCCTTCAAATTCTTCGTTTCATTCATCAACATGGCGAAGTGTGTGTCTGTGAAATCGAAGATGCTTTTTCACTGATTCAGTCGCGTGTCTCACGCCATCTCAAAATCCTCAAAGATGCAGGATTTTTACGTGTGGATCGTCGTGGAAAATGGGCATACTATGCTATTCGTTCCCCTCTGGATCGTTTCAGGCTTGAATGCTTAGAAGAAATCAGCTACTTAGAAATACCCATGCCTACTTCGGCGTGTGCCTGTAAGGATATAAAATGATACTCGCTTTTTCACTGTTTCTTATCACCCTACTCTTTGTCATCATTCAACCTCGTGGACTTCAAATTGGTACATCTGCTATCATCGGTGCCATTTTTGCCCTCCTCTTAGGCGTGGTGAGTTTTGCGGATGTTTTGGTCGTTACCAACATCGTTTGGGATGCTACACTTGCCTTCATCGGCATTATCATTCTCTCGTTAGTCCTCGATGAAATCGGCTTTTTTGAGTGGTGTGCGATTTGGATGGCACGATTTTCCAAAGGCAATGGACATTTGATGTTTGTCTATTCGCTGTTACTAGGTGCTCTCATCTCCGCTTTTTTTGCCAACGACGGTGCTGTGCTCATTTTAACCCCTATTTTACTGGCTCAAATGCGCATCTTAAAGCTGAGCCCTAAAACCATCGTAGCGTTTCTGCTTGCGGGTGGGTTTATCTCTGATTCCGCTTCGCTTCCCTTTGTTTTTTCAAACCTCACCAACATCGTCACTGCGAATTATTTTCATATTGGTTTTGCCAAATATCTCAGCACGATGCTAACACCTTATATCGTGAGTACCTTCGTCTCTATCACAGTTTTATGGCTCTTTTTACGCAAGGACATCCCTTTA
>JAVHRG010000299.1:0-1822 GCA_036171535.1 Sulfurospirillum sp.
CAGTATTTTGGCGAAGATCATCCCTGCAATGTTAGTGGGTATTTTTATCTATACACTTTTATCGCCTAAAATGGGCGAAAATGACCGCCATGCTTACTTAGGCTCTCATCTCTTTTTCCTTGTATTTGGTATCGGACTTGGCTTTTACGATGGTTTCTTTGGTCCAGGTACGGGAACTTTTTGGACAATAGCCTTAGTGACACTGCTTGGATTTAATCTTAAAAAAGCGACCGCACAAACGAAGGTGATGAATTTTACAAGCAACATTGTCTCCTTGGCTGTCTTTCTTTGGAGTGGTAATGTGCTCATTTTAGTCGGTTTAATGATGGGATTTGGGCAGATTATTGGAGCGTACGTAGGTTCTAATATGGTCATTAAAAAAGAGGTGAAGTTTATACGTACATTTTTCTTAATTATGGTTGGCGCGACTCTTCTCAAACTTATCTATAGCAGTTATATCGCATGAGCCACGAAGAGTATTTAGCCAAAATCGAACTTGCGAATACTTGGGCAAAGGCGTATTATGTTGATGATGCACCGTTGGCAAGTGATGAAGAGTACGATAAACTCTACCATGAAATTTTAGACTACGAGCAAAAAAATCCACTCTTTGCAGATATAAATAGCCCCACAAAACGTGTGGGTGGAATGGTATTAGAGGGTTTTAACAAAGCAGAACATAAAGCACGTATGTGGAGTATGGAAGATGTCTTTGATGAAGCTGATTTGGATGCGTGGATAGAGCGTGTTAAGAAAGTCAAAGAGAATTTCACCTTTTACTGCGAGCCAAAA
This sequence comes from Sulfurospirillum sp., assembly GCA_036171535.1. Taxonomy (GTDB): domain Bacteria; phylum Campylobacterota; class Campylobacteria; order Campylobacterales; family Sulfurospirillaceae; genus Sulfurospirillum. Next base: position 793 of record JAVHRG010000299.1, read on the forward strand.
TTTGATGGTGCAAGTCTGAATCTTATTTACGAAAAAGGCACTTTAAAGCAAGCGATTACAAGAGGTGATGGAAGCATCGGTGAAGATGTGACTGAAAACGTTAAAACGATCGGCTCGATCCCTTTGCGTATTGACTATCAAGAGCCCATTGAAATTCGTGGCGAAGTGGTCATCAAAAAAGCGGATTTTGAGAGACTTAATGCTGAGCGTTTAAGCCTTGGTGAGCCATTGTTTGCCAATCCACGCAATGCAGCAGCAGGAAGCCTCAGACAGCTTGATACGAGCATTACGGCGAAGCGTAAACTGATGTTTTACCCTTGGGGCATTGGAATGAGCAGTTTAACCCAAAACTTTTTGAGTCAAAAAATGAGTTTTGTTTACAACCTTGGCTTTTTGCAACCACCTCGTATCGTTGTGACTCAACGTGTGGATGATGTACATTCTCTTTATGCTGAGCTCATTGCAAAACGTGATGAAATCGAGATGATGATGGATGGTATGGTCGTTAAGATCGACGATGTGGGCTTGCAAGAAGAGCTAGGCTATACGGTAAAGTACCCTAAATGGATGGTGGCGTTTAAATTTCCAGCCATTGAAAAAGTGACACGACTCAAAGATATCACACTTCAAGTAGGTCGTACGGGCGTGGTAACGCCTGTGGCAGAAGTGGAAGCGGTGAATATCGAAGGCGTCATCGTCGAGCGAGCCACACTGCACAATTTTGATGAGATCGAGCGAAAAGATGTACGCATCGGCGATAGCGTTATTATCATTCGCAGTGGGGATGTGATTCCTAAGATTATTAAAGTCTTAACTGAAAGACGTGATGGAAGTGAAAAAAAGGTTGAACGACCGTTTAATTGTCCTGTGTGTAGTAGTGAACTTTTGGACGATGGAGCGCTCATCAAATGCCAAAATCTCTCGTGTGACGCCAGAGTTGTTGGGGCGATTATTCACTTTGCATCTAAAAAAGCACTCAATATTGACGGGCTTGGCGATAAAATCGTTGAGCAACTTTATGCGCAGAAAC
>JAVHRG010000300.1:0-1817 GCA_036171535.1 Sulfurospirillum sp.
GTTAAGCTATATTTAAGAACCGTGGCGTATTTTGTACCTTTATGTAAATATAGCCATATTAGCAAAGCGACTATCATTGATCCTTTGACATCACCCCTTATGGAAGAGTTTGTCACCTCTTTTTATGAGATGCGCAAAGCTAAAGGTTTGAGCTTAGATGTTGCTCGTGATAGTATGATGATGAAAAATTATTTTGGAACGATGATGGTTTACCTAGGTTATGCCGATGGCATGGTTTCGGGTGCAGTTCATACAACCCAAGAGACGATTCGTCCAGCACTTCAGATCATCAAAACAAAGCCAGGTATTTCCATTGTTTCAAGCCTTTTCTTTATGTGTTTAGATACGAGAGTCTTGGTTTATGGTGATTGTGCAGTCAATCAAGATCCAAATGCAGAAGAATTGGCACAAATTGCTATTTCTTCCGCAGACACGGCTAAAATTTTTGGTATTTCACCTAAAATTGCAATGCTCTCTTATTCTACAGGTGATTCAGGTAAAGGTGAAGAGGTAGAAAAAGTGCGTCTTGCTACCAAAATTGTCAAAGAAACACGTCCTGATCTCTTGGTAGAAGGACCTATTCAATACGACGCAGCGATTGACCCAATTGTCGCTAAAACAAAATTACCGAATAGTAAAGTCGCTGGTGAAGCTACAATCTTTATCTTCCCAGACTTAAATACGGGTAATAACACCTACAAAGCTGTTCAAAGAAGTTCAGGTGCTGTTGCCATTGGTCCTGTACTCCAAGGACTTCGAAAGCCCGTTAATGATCTGAGCAGAGGTTGTTTAGTTCCAGATATTGTCAATACCGTCGCCATTACAGCTATTCAAGCACAAACCAATGATGGAGCTAATAAGTGAAAATTTTAGTCTTAAATGCGGGTAGTTCTTCTGTCAAATATCAACTCTTTAATATGGCTAACAATGAGGTTTTAGCCAGTGGAGTGATTGAGCAAATTGGCGAAAAAGAGTCAATGGCAAAAATCAAATATAAAAAAGCAGAAGATGTTGAGCAAAAAAGAGAAGAAAAGTGTTCCATACATGACCATGATGCGGCCTTAACATGGATGAGTGAGGCTTTGATTCAATCAGGTGTTATTCATAACCTTAATGAGCTTGATGGTATTGGTCATCGCGTTGTACAAGGAGGCTCTTCATTCCAAAAACCAGCGATGGTTGATGAATATGTTATGTCAGAGATTGAGCGTTTAATTCCACTTGGACCATTGCACAATCCTGGGCATTTAGCAGGCATGAAAGTTTCAGTACACCAAAGCCCTAATGTTCCACAAGTGGCTGTTTTTGATACGGCATTTCATTCAACATTGCCTAACTATGCTTACATGTATGCTATTCCTTATAAATACTATGAAGAGTTACGTATTAGACGTTATGGATTTCATGGAACTTCACACTATTATGTGACAAAAGTAGCCGCAAAATATTTGAAGCAAGATGTCAATACGCTCAATGCGATTACGCTTCATTTAGGCAATGGGGCAAGTGTTGCAGCGATTGAAAATGGTCAGAGTGTTGATACCTCCATGGGGCTAACGCCACTTGAAGGGCTCATTATGGGAACACGAAGTGGTGACCTTGATCCTGCTATTGTTTTCTATTTAGCTCGCAAACGTGGGCTCACACTTGATGAACTTGATAAAATGCTCAATAAAGAGAGTGGGTTAAAAGGAATATGTGGAAGCAATGATATGCGTGAGATTACGCGTATGGTAGAGGAGGGTGATGAAAAAGCACAGTTAGCCTGTGATATGTTTAATTATCGCCTTAAAAAATATATTGGTTCCTATTCTGCT
>JAVHRG010000301.1:0-9353 GCA_036171535.1 Sulfurospirillum sp.
GTCCGTAAAACAAACACGATTTGCAAACTCTTTTTGCTCAGTGAGTTTGTCGTTTGTCGCAACAGGAGAGATAACAGGGATCTGCTTTTTCTCAGCAATTGCCATAACTTGTGCTGTGTTTGTACTGGTGAGTTCTCCAAGAATTCCCACAACTTTGTCAGAACTGATCAGTCTTGTCGCTGCATTTGCTGACTCAACTTTATCACCTTTGGTATCAATAAGCACCAATTTAATAGTATCCCCATTTTTAAGTTTTGGTTGCAATGAATTTGCAAACTCAATACCTTCATAGGCAGTTTGACCGTATGCCGCGAGTGGTCCACTCATAGACATGGCGACACCAACACTGACGTCTTTAGCAAAAGATGACGATGCCAAAAGCGCAACAGATGTAGCTAGTAGAGCTAGTTTTCTCATGAATACTCCTTAGTGTAGTAATGGAAATATAGTACAAAAAAGTTACTTAAGATTGAATGTAAAGTTTGGGAAGAGTTGTATAAAAAATATGCAGATAAGAAATATTAAAAAAAGAAAGAGAAGAGTTCCACCCCAAAAAGGGGTGGAATAAAAAGGCAGAAATTAGAATTTGTAGTTAGCTTTAACCCAAAGGTCGTCACCATCTGCATCTTTACCTTGGTGTTCGTATTGCGCGCCAAGGCTAAAGCCTTTTAGAGATTCAAATTTGTAGCTACCATAAACACTGCTGTAAGAATATTTTGCATCAAGATAATTGTCATCGGCAAGAACATAACGCACACCAACGTTAGCAGCCGCTGTTACATCATAATTTAAATCAATAAGATACGCTTTTGTATCTCTTGTGTAACCAGGAGAGGCGATGACTGCATCTGTATAAAGAAGATCAGCACCATTTCCTAAGCCTGAAACAAGCTCACTTCTATGTAGTCCTTTATCTGTTGATGAGCCATTTACTACACCTGTTGCAACATCATCATCGCTAGTTTGAGAATAAGCAACTGTACCATTGATACCTTTGAAGCTAAGTCCTGCTTTAAGCGCATAACTTGTAATACTATCATCAGCAAACGGAGTTACTGCTAATGTATTGGCTAGATTTGTTAATGCATTATCGATCTTATTATAATAAAATTGACCACCCAAAGTATATCCAATTTCACCGGCTTTACCTTCATAAAGTGCTTCTGCGTAAGCCAATTGGGCAATGTCATTTGCATAAGCATATGCAGCTGTTAAAGTAAGACCTGAAACTGATTTATTGATAGCAGCAAGAGTATATGCACCATCTTCAGCATTTACAGGTAACTCTCCGTATGAAAGAGAACCTGTTGCAAATTTTTTCTGAAATTTACCAATACTATCATTATAATCTGTTCTATCTTGGCCTTTTTGAACATAGCCGGCAATTAATGTTGTATTTGGTAAATCTGTATTGATAACAGCAGCACCTTCAAAAGAATCTTTAATGATTCTTGAACTAGAAGAAGCAACAAGTGGAGTGTCTAAGAACATACGACCGACCATTGCTGTTGTTTTACCGATATTGTAAGCGATATATGCTTCAGATAAAGAAGCGCCAGGACCATACATAGTATATTTATATCTATCTTTTCCACCATCATCAGCAAATGGAGATGAGCTACCTTGGAATGTTACACCTAAACTCAAGCCGTAAAGAGATGCTGTTTTATAACCAAGCATAACACCTGTTGTAAAAATATCTTCTGTGGATTTACCATTATCACTTTGAAAGTAATAAGCTTTAAGCTCACCATTTACTGTTCCATTTTTAAACGCGTCAGCAAGTGTGTCTGCTGCGAATGAGCTAGATGCGAGTCCAGCAACAACGATAGCCGCCAAGCTAAGTTTAGCTAATTTCATATTTTCTCCTTGAAAATGTTTGATTACCATTTGGTTACAAGGCGAAGTATACACAAAAAAACACTAAAATAAAATAAAATGTGTGATTAAAAAGTAAGCTTTTTATAAATTTAAGAGGAAAGAGAAGATTTTAAAAGGGACAGTGGCGAAGATCGCCACTGTTTTGTAGATTGAAGAGAGGTACAAATTAGAATTTGTAGTTTGCTCTAAATCTCATCTCATTTGTATCTGGACCTTTATCATTGCTAACATTTTCATATTCACCTGATAAAGTAAGTCCTTTTAATGATGGAATTGCATACGCTATTTGACCCTCAAGGTATACTTGATCACCTGTAGATGCTGCAGATGGTAATTTAACATCAACATATTGTGCCATAACTGTTAAACCCGTTACGCCAACTTTTGCAAAATCATAAGAAGCTTCAACTTTATAAGCATCTGTATCTCTACCACTTACAGCTGTAGCACCTTTAATTAATGGAGCAGTAAGAGCAACAACACCTGAACCATTACCAGCACCAAGGATAACACCATCATCATTTGATGTTGTTGTATAAGCTAATTTAGCACCAAAACCTGCAAGATCAATTAATGATGCTTGAAGAGCTACCATATCGCCGCTAAGTGCTACTGCGCTAAAATCTTCTTTAGATTTTTGATATGCACCATCTAAACCGATTTTAAAATTATTCATAGGAACAATGTAACCAAGTGCACCATAATATACATCAACGTCAGACGTTGCAGTTCCAACTACTACATTATTAGTCAATACATATTGGCCAGTAATTGTCAAGTTTGGAACTGATTTATTGATAGCACCAATAGTATATGCACCATCAAATGCTAATACACCTGCGCCATAGAACACTGCTGTTTTTGTAAATGAAGGAATATCACTTTGTCCATCAACTATAACAGTGTCGCCAGTTACTTGAGAAGTTCTACCTTGGAATTTATCAACATAACCACCGAACAAAGTTGTTGAAGGGATGTCAGTGTTAACTACAACTGCACCTTCAAATGATTCTTTAACGATACGTGATCCAGAACTACCTACAAGTGGAGTAGAGATGTATTGGCGACCAACTTTAGCTGTTGTTTTACCAATTGCATATTGAATATATGCTTCTGAAAGCACAGCACCAGAACCATACATATCTCCATCATACATTTTTTTAGCGTCAGTGCTTGCAAATGGTGCATAGTTTGACTGCATTGTAACACCAAGACTTAAACCATAAAGTGAGTCTGTTACATATCCTAGATCAACAGCCGTATTAAAGATATTTTGAGTAGTTGTACCACTATCTCTGTCAAAATACCAAGCTCTTAATTCACCGTTTACTTTTCCGTTTTTAAATGCATCTGCAAGAGTTGTACTCTCTGCAAATGAGCTAGATGCTAATCCAGCAACTACGATAGCCGCCAAGCTAAGTTTAGCTAATTTCATATTATCTCCTTGAATTTTTTTAAAGCGAGACAAGTCTATCACAAAAAATAATAAATTACAATAAATCTTTCAACAAACACTCTATTCATTCGCTTTTTGTTATCAAATTGTTATCGAAAAAAATAACTTTTAAACGATATGTAAAGTATATTTTACTTATCTTATTACTTGCACTTTTTTAATCAGTTCTTCACCAATGGCACTGTAAAACTGTGGATAAATTGCCTCCATCGTTTTTTGCCATACTTCTTTTTGTTCCGTACTTAATGTATAAATTTTAAAATGATGAGACGTTTTGGCATACATTTCTAGCTTTTCTAGAGTCACTTCATCATCTTGCGCTACAAGCTGGCGCTCATACGCGGTTGCTTCTTTTACGGCTTGTATTATCATCGGCTTTAGATCTGTTGGAAATTTTCTCCAAAAACTCTCACTCATAATGACGAGATACCCAAGGTAACCATGTGATGACAGCGTTAAGTTTGTTTGTACTTCATAGAAATTTTTCGTATAGAAATTAGAAAGTGGATTTTCAGCCCCATCAATACTCCCTTGACGAAGGGCAGAATAGACTGCGGCAAATGGCAGAAGGACAGGAATCGCACCCATTGCTTGACATTGTGCTTCAAGTACATGAGATTTCATAATTCTCAATTTCTGACCTTCTGCATCAGAAGGCATTAAAATCGCTTTTTTACTGGAAGAGAAGTGTTTGAAGCCTGCATCCCAATAATCAATTGCAACAAAGCCTTTAGCCGTTACTTTATCTTTGATGATTTGTCCTACTTCGCCATCCAACACCGTATGGACATGGCTTGCATCTCTGAACAAAAATGGTAAATCAAAGAGTTGCATTTCGGGAACCATGCTGGTAAATTTTGAAAAACTAGGCATGGCGATGTGTGCGTTACCCAGTTTAAGAGCTTTTATCTCTTCGCCATCACCGTAAAGCTGTGAATTGGGATAAACAATGACTTCTACTCTGCCATGGGTGAGCTCACTTACTCTTTTGGCTAAGAAATTAGCGCCTTTCCCCTTGGGGGTATTGGGGCTTACAACATGCGTAAGTTTGATCGTATATTCTGCAGCGATGGAAGAGGAGATACAAAGTGCTACTATAGCTATCACTTTAAGAAATATGAACATACTGATTCCTTATAAAAATTGAGGTGTAGATTTGATTATAGAGGAAAAACAACTATCTTTACATGTAAAGTGCAAAAGCTCTATCAATATGCTTTTGAAAGCTTCATTTTGTAACGCTATTTCTGAGGTTAGGTTTTAGAGTTTATAACCTATCCCTTGAATATTTTTCAACGTTCCCTCTGGCAGTTTTTTTCTCAAGTTTTTGATCATCAAACGCAGAGCATTAAGACTCATATATTCACTCTCCCACAAATAGTGTTCTATCTCTTCGTACGTAATAATCGAATCTTTCTCCAACAATACCTCAATAAGCTTCGCCTCTTTTTTTGTTAATTCGTAAATCTCACTTTTATGTGTAATAATTTTTTGCATAGAATCATAGTTCCAATCGGGGGCTATCTCTTGAAGATGCGCTTTATCCTTGGACTGCAAAAATTTTTCCAATGCGTCAAAAAGCTTAGGCTCTGTAATAGGCTTAACAATGTAACGAAGGAGTGAGAGTTCAATAGCTTCAAGCATGAAATCAACTTCTGTGTAAGCTGTAATAATGATAACGTGTGCCTTACTATCACTTTCTCGGATCTTTTTTGTAAGCTCAATACCCGTTAAATGTGGCATTTTAATATCTGTAATAATCAGATCAGGTTTATGCTGTAAAAAAAGCTTATATGCTTCCTCCCCATCGGTTGCCAAATAAACTTCTTTGAAAAGAAGACTGAGGAGTTCATTGACATTTTTTCTGACCCCAACTTCATCTTCAGCATACAAAACCCTATATTGTGCAAGCTTTTTTAGCATCTTTTCATCCATCAAACACCCTTTACATTTCTTCAAAGAATCACTATGATACTTTTTCTTTTTCATTATTATAGCAGTCACGGTGGGAGTTTTTTATGAAAATCATCAAAGAGAGCAATATCTCCACTATCATCATCTTTAGCACCATCTTTATTATTAGCGCTTTGATGTTGTTTAACGGCTATTTTTTTATTACTAAACAGTATGAAATTCTTTCAGTACAAATTGAAGACAGCAAAAAAACGTTTGTCGAAAATAAACGCAATGTTTTGAAACGCGAAGTTGATGCTATTATTGAATTTATAGAATTTAAGACGCAACGAGAACCATTAGCCTCACCAAAAGACGAAGAGATTCTCAAACTGGAAGTTTATGATTGGATACGTCATATTCGCTATGGAGGGGAAGAGCATAACTATATTTTTGTCTATCAAGTTGAACAGATAGAGGGTGGTAATAAATTTGCCAAAATGCTCATCAATCCTAACCGTCCCGATATAGAAGGTGAATATATCTCCGATGCTTATACTGATGAAAACGGCAAAGCTTTTCGCAAAATTTTTCTCCAAGATATTCATGAGAAAGGGTACTCTTTTGTGGATTACATGTACAAAAAACCTGAGAGCAACATCATTCGTCCGAAAGTCTCTTATTTCAAACTCTATCCAAAATGGAACCTCATCATTGCAGCAGGTGCTTATACGGATGATATTGAAAAAGAGATAAGCGTTGCTAAGGCTGATTTTCAAAAGAAAATGAAGCTAGAAGTCACTTCGGCTATTATCATTTTCTTACTTTTTGCCCTTATTGCCAATACATTTGCTGTCATGCTGGGAAAACGCATTGAACGTTTTTTACAAGCCTACCACAAACAAGTTCAACAAAAAACACTTGAGCTTGAAAACCTTAATCGTACCCTGGAAAGCCGGGTCAGTGAAGAGATCAAAAAAAATCGAGAACAAGAACAACTTCTGATTCAAAAGTCTAAATTTATTGCACTTGGAGAGATGATCAGCAACATTGCCCATCAATGGAGACAACCCCTCTCTCAGCTATCAGCTCTTTTGATGACACTCAAACTCAAATACAATATGGATAAGCTTGATAAAACCGCTATGGAAATCAAATGCATTGAGGCAGAAAATATCGTTGAGTATATGTCACATACCATTGATGACTTCCGTAATTTCTTTATGCCCAATAAAGATAAAAAAACGTTTAGTATTCAAGCGTCTATTGATGAAGTCTTACGCATTATTGGGATGTCCATTGCAAACCAAGAGATTACTGTAGAAATCAACATTCCACACGATGCGTATATTGTAGGCTATAAAAATGAGTATGAGCAAGTCGTTTTAAACTTACTTTCCAATGCAAAAGATGCCATTCTTGCTTCGGAGAAACAAGGCGGTAAGATTACCATTAGCCTAGAGAGTGATGAGAATATAGTGCGTTTGATTATTCAAGATAATGGCGGTGGCATTAAAATAAAGCCTATTGAAAAGATTTTTGAACCCTATGTCAGTAGTAAAGAGCAAAATGAAGGTTCAGGTATTGGACTTTATATGTCAAAACTTATCATCGAGAAAAGTATGAAAGGTAAACTTGAAGTGAAGAATGAAAATGGGGGAGCTATTTTTACGATCGAGTTGGAGAAAGGTTTCAAAGAGGCGCTTGGCGGATCGCCTCTTTGAGTCTCCATAAATTCAGAAGAAAATATGAAATTCGCTAAGAGAAGTATAGAAACTCAAAGTAAACGATCGGTTAACAAAAGTAAAATTAATTTAATTTAATGGATTCTTCTTGTGGAACGCCAATTACTTGGTGTGCTTTATCACGTTTTCCGGCTCCGCCATCATCATCACTACCACTCTTTTTAGGCGAACTTTTTTTCTTGACAGGCGGTGTATAGGTAGTATTTTTGACTGCTTTGATCACAAACATCTCTGTTACGCGCATACCATCGAAAGAGGCATAGACAAGATCCCCTTCATTCGCAAGAACCGATTTATGGTTAAAGTTTACGTATGATAGTTTTCCATTAGTTTTATCAATACCATCAATTTCATAATTCCACAATGACGAATTAGCCTCTTGCTTCAAAGAGCGAACAATACCCTTGATGTAATTTTTACCAACAAGCTTCGTTAATTTCGGATTGGTTGTATCTTTTTCAGTATTATAGGTTTTAAGTGTTGATGCGGGAGGTGGTGATTTTGGTGCGCAACCTTGCATAAACATAAAAAAGAGAGCGACGCAAAGTGCCAATATAATTCTTTTCAAAACAAATCCTTGTACATTTTTGCGGATTATAGCAAAGTTTCTTGTTTATTATGGTAAAATCTGTTTCTCGAATGGGGCTGACATGGCTTCGACAGGAGTAGTTTTAGCTTATGGCTGCATGTCGGAAGTGAGGGTCTTCCGTTACACAACCTTCAATCAATAACTGCTAACAACAGTAACTATCGTCCTGCTTACGCACTAGCTGCATAAGTTTAATACATAAGGACTGCTTCTCCCTTTAATGCTATCTAAGGAGGATTGGGAAGTATCATAGCTATGATAGATATACTGCATGAACGCCTTTACATGCAGCGAAGTTAAAGGCTCGTTTTGCGTAGTTTTCTGATTGTTGTACGAAGCAAAATTAAACACTATCAACAATATCTAAGCATGTAGACGTCATAGGTGGCTATTTTTGGACTGGGGTTCAATCCCCCACAGCTCCACCAATTCGAGATCGTATACAAGGGCTTTCTGGAGATATCAGAAAGACTTTCTACAACTTTTATACAACCAAGAGACTTTTTTTTAGATTTTTGGTTGTATAAACTCTCTAAAAAACTATATAATCCCAAACCAATTTAAAAAGGGATCATATGCTCACGGACGACGAAATCCTCAAACTTAAAGTATCAGATATCATTGAAAAAGACGTTTCTGGCTTTTTATACAAGAATTACGAAACGGATATTCAATTTTGGGATATGGATTTTCTCGAAGAAGAAACATTATCTGAATTTTTTAAAGATAACAGAAAATTCGGATTGGAAATTACAAAAAAAGTTTTCTCATTTTATGAAGAATATATTAATTTTAGCGACGAACTAAAATCAATATGTATAACAATAAAAGAAATAATGAGAATTAATCGAAAGCTTAATATAAGTAATACAAAATCATATGAACTTCAAAGAATCTTACAAAAATCAATGACTTTAAGAGAATTTATTTTAAAAATACTAGATTTTTTTAAAAATCTAACACCACAAAAACTGGAAGACAACAAAACTTATTTATTTAATCAATCTTTAAAAAATGCTATAAAAATAAGATCAAAAGAAAGTAATAATATAATAATTGCAGAATATAAAGTAGTTAAGACTTTAAGAGATTATTCAATCTATGAACTTTCAGGATTTCCTTTTTTTGAAAGTTTTAACTTTTACGATAGAGACAGAGTAATAAAATTTTTCAATTTTAGTTTTAAATTGAAAATAAATGAATATGGCAACAAAATTTATCTTATAATGACAGAAGACACTAATATTAAATCATGTTTCTTTCTTATTTCTGAAAATGAATATGAAGAGAATATACAAAACATTCATACTTTTTTTAATCAATCAAATTACATAAATTTCATTTTATCTTTTGTTATAAATAATAACATGAATATAAAAAATTTAAAAAACAAATATGAAGATCTAAAAGAAATAGCAACAAAGGAAAGAGAAAACGTACAAAATATAAATATTTCTACTTTTAAAAATGAAGAAGGCGAGATAGATTCAAGCATAAGTAAATTTGAAGAGATTCTTTATAATTATCATATCAAGAATGTGGATTTCAAAAAAGCAGAAGACGAATATACCGTTGGAAAAATGATTATTGAAAAGCCTTTGGAAAGAGAAATTGTGGATTATTTTAAATTTTTATTACAATCTCCTTTAGATTTATCAAATATTTTTAATGAAGCATACGAAGGAATAGAACTAAAAGAGGAAGAGAAAGAAAAGGAAATTATTAAACTTAAAAACTTTTTAATATCAAAAGGTGTTACTTTTGCATAAAGAAGAAACGAAAGCCCTTT
>JAVHRG010000302.1:0-9324 GCA_036171535.1 Sulfurospirillum sp.
GTGAAGCCCAAAAGATGAATCAGCACAAAACCAAATCCGTAATTTAAACTGGCCAAAATAGTCTCAACGATGGGCGAAAAACCACTGTGCATGATCGTTATTTTAATAAGTGCCATCAATGCAATCACAATACCCGCACCACTAGCACTTAAGAACATACCGATGTACTCTTTGGTGGTATCTGCGATGTAGTGTTCGCCATGTTCACTGGCATTGTTCGCGATGCTTTTGGCTAAGATTTTGATGTTTTGATTGAGCACATCGCTTAGAGAATTGCGTGAGCAGTTTTTCTCAACCACCTCTTTAAAAAGCGGTAGCAAGGTCGCATAAAAAGAATCTGTCTCAAATTCTTGGATGAGTTGTACACATTTTTGTGTTCTTTGGATGATCTGCTCTAGGCGCTCAAGGTTGTAGGTGAGCGAGACTAAAATGCCTTTATTCAGCGATTGTTTGCGTAAGAAGTTGACTTGGTCGAAACATTGAGTAATTAAAACATCGATATGCTGAAAATCAAGCCTTGAGAACTCTGCCTCAGGATCTTCATTTTGAATTGTGCATGCAAGACTGCTGATCTCTCTTTGCAATGCAATAAATGCAGAGTCTTTGGTCAGCAACGAGCGATCTAGTCGAATATAGTGCTCATCAAACTCTTCAGCAGCAATCCAAATCGCCAAAATCTCCGTCGCGTAGACAATCTCATGATAAAGGTACGTTTTTGTCTTTACATGTAAAGCTTCATTGTATAAAAGCATGCCCCAAAACTTTGCCCAGAGCGCATCATCGATGGCATTGACCCACAGAGGATCTTTTTTATGTGGAAAAAGTATGGCAAATAAAGAGGAAAAATCGCCTTTTTGAGGCGCTTGCGGTAAAAACTTATTGTAAAAACGATCGCTTATTTCCTCTTTAAACCCCTGTTTGGAAAGAATCCCTAGTGAGGCGATATTATTTGAGATTTTAGAGTTAATAAGCCATAGATTAAATTCAGATGAAAGCGATTCCCTAAACTCTGGATATGCTTCAAGATATTGTATCATCGCTTCGATATTTTCGATACTCTCTTTTTTATTTCTGATGGATTTTGGGCGAATTTTGCTGATAATCTTGCTAAGTTTTTCAACAGAAGTTTCAGTGCTCTCACTGAGTGATTGTAAAAATTCTTCAATAGTCTGTTTCATGATAACCTCTTTCTTGTAGCACTTTCTACACTTAATGATTCGAAGCTATTTTCAGTGTAACACACTATGGTAAACCCTTGACTCCTTTTGTTTATTTACATGTAAAGTGTTACGGAACTCTTAATACCATACTATTGCACAAATCATCACTTTCAAACTGTGTCATATCGCCTGCTTTGAGATTGGGAACAGGGAAGAGTCTGACGGTGAGAGGTTTGTTGAGTCTGTAAGCAAGTGTGCCAGTATCGGCGCAAATGGCGGCGATTTTTTCTACCGAGGTATCCCCTTCTATAGGTACGGTATCGAGCCCTATGCCACAGACGGCAGAGTATTGGAGTAAGGCTCTGATGTCAAATTCATTGCGTGTGGTGGCATCGGCTAAGCCTTGATCTTCTACGACCGCGAGCATCAATCCTGAAAAGCCTATGAGTTCACACCCTTTTTGTGCTTTAAAGACTTTGGTTAACAGTGCCGAAGCTTCGAGCGTTCCTGAAGCACCAAAGAAAGGTACTCCCAAAAGTTTGTACACATCCACCATCGAAGCGCAGTTTTTAGACGGAGCGGCAGAAGTGTCGATACCAGCAAATTTAGTTTTGTAAGGATGCTCATACGCATTGGTAATGTCAAGGATTGTGTTGATGTGGTGCTGCAACGCGTCACGCATGATAGCATAGGATTTTTGCATTTTATGATTGTGGTTTTTTTCTTCTTTGATGCTTTTAAGTGCTTCTACAAGAAGGTCAGGCGTTTCAAGTCCGAGCGCAAAGCAGTTTTCATCATGCCTATTATGGTAAGCCGCTGGGAAATAGGGAATGTGTGGCTTGCAGTTATAGTTGATGGTAAAGTTAAAATTGCCTTCACCTCGTGGGGTGATTTTGCCGATCTCTTCCACGGCTTTGGCACAACACAGTGTTAAGTCGCGATCAACGATGCCAAGTTCATCGACATTGACATTCACACAGGCATTGCAAATATCGCCAAATGCTTTGATCATTTCGGGTAAAAGGATGATTTCTTCTTCTGTTTTAGCTTCACCGATAGCAAATCGAATACGAATTTTTGGCATAGAAGGACTTTTGAGTACAGTAGAGAGTGTTTGCATGTCTTTAAGCACGGAGTGAAATGAAGAGGTATTAAGATACTCTCCAAAGGGATTGGTCACAATACGAACGGACTGAACATGATATCCATGTGCCTCAAATTCGTTTGCCAAATCGCCACCAAAGCTGGCTGCTTTAAAGATAGCTGCTTCCCAGTGGCTTTTTTCTCTGCCTAATGTTACAAACGAGGTAATGGTACGAATTTTACATAAATCTTTGTTTTTGAGGCTTTCTTTTACCATCGATCTTCCTTGAGCGATTTACAAAATCATAGCTAAATCGTTTTGAGATGTAAAGGAGTAAAATTATATTAAATGCTTATTTTATAGCCTATAAAAGGATATAATTTGCACCAGTCCACTTAAAAGGAACGTGATTATGTTTTTAAAAGTAATTTTGATGCTGGGTTTATTCTGTTCCTTATACGCGGAAGATGCAAGCATCGCCAAGCTTTTTGATGATGAAACTATAGTAGGCACGATGCTCATTGAATCCTTAGATGGTACAAAACGGTATGTTTACAACAATGTACGCGCCATGACACCTTTGCTTCCTGCTTCGACTTTTAAAATTCCTAATACCTTGATAGCGCTTCAAGAAGGTGTCGTTAGTGCAGACTCAAATATTTCTTGGGATGGTGTGGAGCGAACTGTTCGCGCATGGAATCAAGATCAAAATCTAAAATCGGCATTTAAGAGTTCGTGTGTCTGGTGCTATCAGCTTTTTGCACGCAACATTGGAATCGAAAAATACAACGAGTATCTCAAAAAACTTCACTATGGCAATGAAAAAACAGGGCATAATGTTGAGCGATTTTGGCTCGATGGAGAGCTTCGCATTAGCGCTTACGAGCAGATAGCCTTTTTGAAAAAGCTTTACAAAAATGAGTTACCCTTTTTGCAAGAACATATTGATTTACTCAAATCTATAATGATAGATGAGCAAGGGAAAAACTACATAATTCGAGCTAAAACGGGTTGGGCTGTACCAAAAGATGCAGAACATCATGGCTGGTATGTGGGATATGTAGAGAGTTCTAAAGGCGTTTACTTCTTTGCGACCAATCTTATTATTGAATCAGCTGATGAGCTTCCTCTTCGTAAGCTTATGACAGTCCAAGCACTGAAAAATAAAGGCATTGTAGAATAAATTATCTTTACATGTAAAGATAATTTACGAGTTCATTTCTGGATGTTTTTGCTCAAAAAATTCTTTGAGTGCATCATAGGTTAAAGGTTTGGAATACAAATAGCCCTGAAACCTGTCACAACCCAAGCTTTCTAATATCGCTTCTTGCTCCTTAGTCTCAACCCCTTCGGCTAAAATATACAAGTCAAAATTTTTACCAATAGTGATAATATTTTGAATCATTTTTTCAGCCGTCATATCATTCAAAATCGTATCAACAAAGCTTTTATCGATTTTTAACTCGTCAATAGGTAGTTTACGTAAGATACTCAAAGAGGAATACCCCGTACCAAAATCGTCCATCGAAATATGCAGCCCCATGTCACGTATTTTTTGTAAAAGCGGTAAGATATAGTTAATATCTTCAATAAACAAACTCTCTGTAATCTCAAGGCATAACGAAATATGCGCTAGCTTTGCACGGTTTATTTCTTTGATTAGTTTTTCTAAAAAATGGACTTCCATAAACTGTTTGATCGAGATATTGACGGAAGTTTGAAAAGATATACCGAGTTCCACTTGCAATACTTTCATCTCTTTAAGGGTTGTACTAATAATAAAATGTCCAAGTTGGGGCATAAGTCCCGATGCTTCTGCGATTGGGATGAATCTATCGGGAGGAACAAGACCCAGCTCTTCACTTTGCCACCTTATAAGTGCTTCAACACCATAAATAACGCCATGATTATCCACTTGTGGCTGATAGACCATATAAAGTTCATTTTTTGTCAGTGCATTGTGCAAAGCTTGTTCAACATTGACACGGTTAAGGTAGCCTTCTTGCATAAAAGGGACAAAAAGGCGAACACTATTACGCTGTTTTTTAGCCTCATACATCGCAATATCGGAAGCGCGTAAGAGCATATCTAAGGTCGTACCATGCTCTGGGTATTTGGCGATACCGACGCTTGCACCAATTACAAAATTAAATTGGTTGATCTGATAGGGTTTCAATATTTCATTCATGATTGTCTGTGAATGAGAAAGCAGTGTTTCATCATCCATCAAAGTATGATTTAAAATAATAAACTCGTCGCCTCCTTGTCGAATCACAACACTCTCTTTGTGAACAAGGCGTAAGAGACGTTTCGAAAATTCAATCAGAACCAAATCGCCAAAATGGTGGCCAAAGCTGTCATTAACGTTTTTAAAATGGTCCATATCAAGATAGTGAAGGTAAAAAGGAGGGGCATCATCATAAATCCAATCGTGGATACATTGTTGTAAATAATTTCGGTTAGGCAGTTGGGTGAGTGTATCGTGAGTTGCTTGGAACGTCAAATCTGCTCTTCGTTTATCTTCTGCGTTAGCAATCATCTTAAACAGCAAAAATAAAATAGCATGTAAAACGATAAAAATAAGCGCATATATGCTCAAGTTTTGAACAAAATCGTACATAATTTGAGAATGATTCACCTCTGAGAATATCCATAGTTCATAGCGAGGCTCATATTTAAGGGCAATTTGTATACGTTTTCCATCAATAGAGGACGTTTCAACCGTATAAATTTCACCTTTTTGTTTTATCTCTTCAATCGAAATATTGTATTTTTGGCTGATATCTTTAAACATAGTCTGTAAAAAACTATTGGGAAGAGGCGCTTCGTAAAGATTCTTTGATATCTCATGGTTGGAGGATTGAAATTGGACAAAGTGATCACGATCTCGAATGAGAGTAACGGTATTGTAATCGCCCAGTGAAAGATTTTCAGTATAGATCTTAAAAGCGCCTTCTATTCCAATTCCTGCTGTCATCACGCCAATCGCTTTACCGGAGGAATCAAAAGCTGTTTTGCGTATTGGGATTCCCCAACGTCCACTCCCCGCAATAAAATAGGTTCTACCCAACACCATTTTCTTTTGGGTTAACGTATAATCAAAGGAATCTCGCGTAACGGCTTCAGCCCTAAGATTAGGACGTTTTGATTTATCGAAATTGGAACTTGTGTAAAGATATGTGCCTGCACTATCTGTAAATCCAAAGGATACAACCGAAGGATTGAGGGCTCGTAGATCGTCTAAAATACTTGGGTCTTTTTCTTTAACAATTTGATTTCCTAAAAGATTGAGCATCATCTCTTGTGTTAGGAAAAGAGAGTCGGTTGCATTGGAAACAAGCTTGACCAGATTGATTTGGTCGATCTCATATTTTTGATGGATACTGTTTAGTTGAATGTACGAAACAATCCCTAAAAAGAGAAGGGCACTTGCTAAAAGAATATAAAAAATAGTCCAGATGTTTTTTTGAAGAGCAGCCAAAAGAAACTCCTTTTGTCACAATGAATAATCATAACATAATTTTTTGTTCATGTGTTAAAGGATGATATAAAGTACAATAAATAAAGAAGGCAATGCGCCTCCTTTATTTATTCTTTACGTTTTAAGAAGGTTTCGATCTCTTCAATCGCTTTTTTATTAGAGAGGTTAAACTTGATCTCGATACGTCTAGAAGCCTCTTTATCTTCTACTCCGTTTTTAAAGATACGATCACTGTAAGCTCGTCCATTGGCACTGAGGTATTTTTGCAGTGTTGCCGTACGTTTTTCATCGAGTGAATAGATAAACGCCATAACCGAATACGCTCTTTTTTGAGAAAGATCAAGGTTGTGCATGTAAGACCCGTCGGAGTCTGTATGACCTTCAATGACGATATGGTCGATGTTTTCACGTATCGTAGCGTCATTTAACAGTACATCAAGGTAGGGTTGGAGCGTCTCTGTCAGCTGTTTTTTGGCTTCCGGTCTCAGCTCATACGAGTCCACAGCAAAGAGTACAGAAGCGGGCAGGCGAATTGCACCGCTGTTAGGATCGATGTTGATTTTTTTACCCAGTTTTTCTTTAAGCTCTTGTATCACTTTGATACGAATACCCGTAAGGTTTTTGATACGTGCTTTTGTTAAATTTAGATCTTCGACCAACTGTTGATGTGCCGCGGTATTCTCAAGTAATTTGGCACTTAAAAGGGCAAGCTCTCCTTCTTTGAGTTTAAGTGTTTGGGTCGTTGTCCCTAGCTCCATTTGGCTTGCTACGAATTCTCCTTTAACTTCATCACGTGCAAGTTCTGTGTCAAGCAGAAGTTTTTTGAGGCTTTCGATCTCTTTGTCGCTGAGTTGCAGTTTTGCAGTGCTCACATTGAGGTCATTCTCTTTTTGAGTGAGTAACTCTTGTGCGATTTGTAAAGACGCACTCGTAACATTCATATCAGAACGTAGCCTTAAAAAATCTTGTTTTTTCTGCACGAGCTCTTCTTGGCTAAGATGCAAAATTCTCTTTTGCTCTTCAAGATCACTTTTGATCCCTTTAAGGTCTGTCTGTACATAGACATATTTGACGACAATTGCACCAATGAGCAAAATAAAAACAAACAACAGTCCTGCCATGAGGTCAGCGTATGAAACCCAAAAGTTTTGGTCTGAGCTTTGAGATCGGTTGTAGCGCATTATTTTAACGCATCCATTTTTTGGATAATCTCTTCGGTCTCTGCATCAATGATCTTCAAGCTCTCCTTGAGTGACTCAACCTCTTCGTTAGAAGGTTCTTCATTGCTGCGCGCAACACTCGTTGCTTTAAGGACTCTGAGCATCTCTTGGTTGGTTGCTATCATCTCTTCATTGCTCTCTGCCATCTTTACATGTAATGTGGTTGTGTTCTCATTGAATTGGCTGAGTTTTGTAAGCATGTCATCGTAAACTTGTACTAAGTCGCGCTGTTTCTCTTGGGATTTTGCAAGCATTTCCATGCCATCTTTGATGTGCTCCGCACCTCTTTTAACCGCAGCTGCTTCCATGGTTAGCATCTCATCAAAGAGCTCAAATTTTGCTTCGATGTTTTTACCTAAACGCTCAAAAAAGTCGTTGGAACTGAGGTGTTCAAACATTCTTCCGATGCGATCAAAATGTTGAAGATTTTCTTGCAAATACGCATGTTCTATCTCTTCTTTTGACCAAAAAAGTGATGCGGTTGACTCTTGGATAAGGGCGACTTCTCTATCAAAACGACTGAGCCCTCGTTTTTCAAAGAAAATCCACCAAAGAGACAGTAAGATACCGTAGATGGAGACGTAAAACGCTGTGCCAACACCACTTAAAAGAAGGGTTATCTCATTTTCCAAAGCGCCTGCTGTTTGCGAAGAGAAATTAGGTAGCGTTAACGCGATGGAAATAAATGTACCCAAAATACCCATCGTCGGGAAGATGGAAGCCGCGACAGAAGCGTAGTTGTCATTGCGAATGCGTTTGGCATACGTGTCGATGAAATTTTCAAAGGAAGCATTTGACTTGACGGTGCTACCGATAGGCATTAAGTTTTTAGAAACGTACTCGTGAAGTTCTGTTTGAAACTCTTTGGCGTAGCGAAGAAAGGTGCAAGCGCCAAGCTCGCCATTGTGTTTGGCAAAAATGAGCGAAACAATATAGATAAATCCAATGAGCACGATGCTATGAACACCTACTTTAAAATGTAGAATCCCTAAAAAACCCAGTAAAAAGTAGATATACGCTAACGTTGGAAGCAAAATGAGCTTCAAATAGACGAAAGCACAGCTACGTTGGGGTGTTTCGAGTGATGCTAAATTTTTGAGTGTTTCGTTCATGTCTTCATTCATTCAAAAGCCTTTATGGTCTAACAATGTTTTAGTACCATATTATAACGCTTCTTTCTATATAGATGATTAACAAGCTCCCAAAAGAGCTTGATGTTAACGTAGAATTAATCTTAAAAGACTACAATTTTTCATATCAACACCGTTAATAACCCCATGTGAGAAATGCGCTGATTTGCACTTTGGCGCCATCTCCTACGTTTTAAAGAAACTAAGGTAGCAAAATGTCCTCCTACGTATTTCATCTGGATCGTCACAGTGTAAAACCTTTGCTCAATCAGACATTTTTTAACACACTTGAAAACATTATTCTACATTTGAGCAATTTTTTGAAGCAAAAAGAGCCTGAAAGCCTGCACCAGTATCGCATCAATATTCGCATGGCACGTTCAATGTGTATAGAATTTGGTGCGTTTATGAACAAAAAATATAAAAATAGCGTCAATACTCTGCTTCGAACACTTCAAAAAGAGACCAATGAAATGCGTGACATTGATGTCTTTTTAGCGTATATTGAAGCGTATAAACAAAGGGTTGACTCTTCTTTTTTGGGTGAATTTGAAAGCATCAAAGCCAAACTCATAGCAGAAAAAGAGGTGGCATATAAAGCGTTTGAATCAAAATACACCGAGGCATTTTTTGCTGATATTTTGACGAAACTGCAACTACTCCAGAACAATAAAAAACTCTGTTTTCCAAAGTCTGAGCAAAAACTGATGAAATACCTCAAAGAGATTTTTGAAGCACGCCTAGAGAAAATTGCGAAAATCTCAAAAAAACTGACTTTAGATGCGCCTAACACACTGTTTCATAAGCTGCGTTTGCACTACAAAAAACTACGCTATACATCGGATGCCCTAAGTCTTGAAGCGTTTTCTAAAAGCTTTAAACCTATCCAAAATGCTTTTGGTGATATCCAAGATAAAAATAGCCAAATTGAGCGGATCAAACGTTACAACACCATAAAAAATAAATACTTGGAGCACATCATCGCTCTGCTAGAAGAAGAACTCGTCCACGATAAATCTGTCTGCATCGAAATATCAAGTCCAAAAACCGTTCGAAAAATGCGAAAAGATATTCAAAAAATCTTTACATGTAAAGGTCAATAACCGTGCCAGATTTACAATACATCGCCCATTATCCTGAACATCTTAAAGATCAGATTCGCCATCTCGTCCAAGTAGAAAAACTAGGAGCGTACCTGCTTTCCAAGTACCCAACCACGCACAATCTGACAAGTGACAAGGCATTGTAT
>JAVHRG010000303.1:0-1795 GCA_036171535.1 Sulfurospirillum sp.
CTTTGTTTTGAGCGATGTACGTACAACCATCGGAGGCTTTTTGGATAGAAAGACGAATTTTACTGATAATGAACAAAAAGAGTGATGTAACCACAGCCATTAAAATAACGGAAGCTGTAATGCCAATTATTTTAGAGGTTTCCAGTGATTTAAATTCAGATTCTTGAATCGTACTGCTTAATTCTTTGATCATTGTTAGAAGCTTAAAATAGTGACCTGCTCCTTCTTCACTCAGCTTTTGAAGAAGTTGACCATCTTTAGAATCGACAAACTCTGGCGCATGAATTTTATACGTATGTTCTTTGATAATACGAAAACGTGTTTCATTGCCTATATGATAAGCAACAGTGCTTTCTTTGATCGTATCCAAATTTTTGGTATACACTGGATTTTTTACTTCTTCCTTTAAGATATCAATAGTTCTTATGATCTCTTTATAAGTTTGATCATATCCTTCATAATTTTTTGTGTCATAGGTTAATTGATAGCCTCTTGCATAGGTGCCAAGTGTAGCACTTAAAGAGCGCAATACTCCAACCGTTTCTATGGTAGTAGCCGTATTTCGGGCATTTTTTGTGTTGGAAATGAGAAGATAGGTAAGGCTTCCTGTACTCAGGAGAAACAGCAATAATAAAGATATCATTTTTGCTTTGATCGTTATTAACATGTGGTGCCTTTGTGAAAAGAATATGATTGAACTTATCTATTTTTGATTAAAATTGCTAGTGAATAAATGCTTTAATGAAACCCATTAGCTCAAAATCTCGTTTCCCTCTTTCATAGGTGAAATTTTAGAGCAAGTTTATAGCCTCAAAATAGCGTAACCCAAAATCTATCTATAAAGGCATTTTGCAATTTTCAACTTCTGTGCTATACTTCACATTACAAATTTTCTTAAAGGAGACCCGATGGCAACTTTTATATCCCATCAACCCATATACCAACCTCAGACAATAGCGCAATTTTCTAACGCCTCTGTCCTCGTCGTCCTCCTCCTGAAGCTCCGTTAATACTTCACACCAACCCCTTTTATTTTCACTGTTGATTTTTAAATTGGCTTTTTAGCCCTGAGAATATTTCTGCCTAATTAGCACAATTTTCATCATTTTCATGGTTGTTTTTCTTGCCATAATGCAAGATTTTTCTGCCCCATTACAGGCACATATGAGCATTTTGGCTCATTATAAAACTATAATTTAGGATCATATTATGCAAACTTATAAAAAATACAAACCGTACCCATTGGTACCTTTATCTCACAGAGAGTGGGCAAGTAACGTTATTACAGGAGCGCCCATTTGGGTTAGTACTGATCTTCGAGATGGCAATCAAGCCCTTGTAGAGCCGATGAATGCGACCAAAAAATTGGCGTATTTTCAAAAATTGATTGAGATGGGATTTAAAGAGATCGAGATCGCGTATCCGAGTGCCTCACAAATGGACTTTGACTTTTGTCGAATGTTGATTGAGGAGAATTTAATCCCTGAGGATGTTAGGGTTGCTGTTTTGATGCCTTCCATCGAAAAACACATTAGAAGAACGTTTGAAGCGATGAGAGGAGCTCATAAAGTAACGATGCACCTTTACAACCCAACGGCGGACAATCAGCGCAAAATTGTGTTTGACAAAAGCAAAGCGGAGATTATCGCTTTAGCGGTTGAGGGGACACGCATTATCAAAGAAGAGGCGGCAAACTTTAAAGGTGATGTGATGTTTCAGTACTCTCCTGAGAGTTTTTCCCAAACGGAGTTGGAGTTTGCACGCGATGTGGTGAATGCGGTTATCAGCGAGTGGA
>JAVHRG010000304.1:0-9261 GCA_036171535.1 Sulfurospirillum sp.
TCATGGTAAAACCAATACCTGTAAGAATGGCAACACCATAAAGCTGTTTAAAACTGCTTCCACTTGGTAAAGAGGCTAACCCACATTTAATAGCCAATACACTCAAACCAAAAACGCCTAACTGTTTCCCTAAAAAAAGACCCAGCATAATCCCTAAGGAAACATCTGAGAAAAGTGCACTCGGCGATACATCTTTGAGATCAACCCCTGCGTTTACAAAAGCAAATAAGGGAAGAATAAAAAATGCAACCCAAAAGTGAAGATCATGCTCCATTTCTTTGAGCATTGAAAAACGTTCACCCTTTTTACTATGAGAATAAAGAGGAATACAAAAGGCAAGTAAAACACCTGCGATAGTTGCATGAACACCTGATTTTAAGACACTTACCCACAAAATGATCCCTACTAAGAGATAAGCCGCTTTTTTCATAACGTGTAAGTAATTCATCGTTGCTAAAATAATAATAGCTCCTAAAGCAATCATAATAGATACGAGCGATAAGTCACTGGTATAAAACAATGCAATAATAACAATCGCACCAAGATCATCAATAATAGCAAGAGCCATCAAAAAAATCTTCAAAGATGAGGGAATACGAGAACCTAATAAGGAGAGAATTCCTAATGCAAAAGCAATATCAGTAGCAGTAGGAATAGCCCAACCTTTCATCACAAAAGAGTCAGCATGATTGAAAAACGTAAAAACAAGCGCTGGCATAACCATACCACCAAAAGCAGCAATGGCTGGCAATGCTATTTGACTTTTAGAAGAGAGCTCCCCTTCAAGGACTTCTCTTTTGATCTCAAGTCCAACAAGAAAAAAGAAAATAGCCATCAACCCATCATTCACCCAAAGTAATAATGGTTTATCAATACCCAAAGAACCTATGCTAATGTGAACAGGCGTATGAAGAAGATGTGTGTAAAAATCTGTTAAAAAGCTATTTTGACACAAAAGAGCAAGTAGTGTTACGACAATTAAAATAACTCCCGAAGAAGACTCTTTTTTAATGAACTCTTCTATCGTTGCAAACATAAAATCCCCTTTTTGATAGTATTTCTATACTAACATATTGAGGTAAATAGTTTATAAATACTATTCACTTACCAAGACAAAAACTGCTAAACATCTTCTCTAAAATCTCATCACGCTCAAAGGCAGTCGTGATCGAAGAGATACTATGAATCGCTTCATTGATATGAAAGGCAAAGAGTTCAAGCTCACCTTCACCAAGCAATTGGTAAGCGTTTTCAACATTTTCATAGGCTTTTTTAACCGCTTCAATTTGGCGCGTAGACGTAAGCATTATACTGTCATCAACGGTTGTTTGATCCAAAATTATTTCGAGTTTTTGGGTAAGTTCATGGGTGTCATTTTGGCATGAAAGTGCTATAAAATCTCTTCCCAAACGTTGAGTATCAAAGTGGTTTGGTAAGTCAATTTTATTGAGTACCATTAAAATTTGTTTTGACGTTTTATAGTTTTGAAGTAATGTCAACATTTCTTCATCTTCGTTGTCACATGGGTTACTATTATCAAACAAGGCAATCACAATTTCTGATTCTTCAATGGCTGCAATAGAACGTTCAATTCCAATTTTTTCAATTGCATCATGTGCTTGCCTAATGCCTGCCGTATCCACAATACGTACCAGATGCGTGCCAATACGAAGCTCTTCTTCAATCGTATCACGCGTCGTTCCAGCGATGTCACTAATGATGGCACGATCATAACTTAACAAGGTATTCAGTAAAGAACTTTTCCCCACGTTTGGTTTGCCCACAATGGCGATTTTAAACCCTTGCATCAAGCCTTGTCGACGCTTACTACTCTCATAGGTTTTAAAAAGCTCTTTGGCTAATGTATCAAGCTTAGCTTTGATTTTTTCGATCATATCAAGCGGTAAATCTTCTTCAGCATAGTCAATATTGACTTCAACAAAAGCAAGAATTTCAATAAGAAGTTCTCTTACATGTAAAACAAATTCGCGAAGTTCGCCTTTAAGTTGGCGTGTCAGTATCTTTGCCGCATCGGCACTTTTAGTTTCAATGAGCGCGGCAATAGCTTCAGCTTCAGAGAGATCAATTCTGCCATTTAAAAAAGCGCGTTTAGAGAATTCACCCGGATTGGCAAGTCGTGCGCCATGATGTATGAGCGCTTCTAAAACCAGTTGGGCAACGACACTACCGCCATGGCACTGAAATTCAACCACATCCTCAGCAGTAAAACTATGCGGCGCTTTAAAGAAAATGACAATAGCTTGATCAATCGCTTCATCCAAATGATCGTTTAAAAAACAAAGCGTTGCGATTCGAGGAGTTAGAGTATTTTTTTTAGAAAGTTTTTGAGCCAAAGCAAGGGCATTAGGACCACTGACACGAACAATCGCGATGGAACCAACCCCTGCACTTGTGGCAATAGCGGCAATAGTATCTATGCGTTTTTCCTATTAAAATCATTGACAACGATAAATTTTCCACCATCTTTGCCCGATTTAATACCAACATACTTTTCAGGAAACTGAGCGCGAAGCGCTTCAAGGGCAATTTTAATGAGAACACCATCTAAAATCTTTGTTTGTCCTTTACCACTGTTACGAATACGTTCAATGACAGGGGCTAAGTATTTGTCAATCATCTCTTCTTGGTTTTTCAAAAATTCTGCGATTTCAAGACGAATATTCAGACCATATTTGAGATTGATCCAATTATAAAGCAAGTAAGAAAGTGCTTTATAGCGATACCCTTCCTTACCAATAAGTAATGCCGCATCTTCACCGCTAAATTCGATTAAAATCGTATCATCGCTGTATTTTGTAATAACAGGACTTTCAAGAGTAAAACAGCTGTATTTGAAAAGATTTTTAATCTGCATACGAACTTCATCAATCACATCATTGATTTCTCGTTTTTCATGATGAAAATTTTGGTCAATTGCAGTTGAAACAATAGTATGTCTTGCCTCTTTAGCAGGAACTTTGGAAACTTCACCCTTAGGTTCAAGGATAGGGGAATTCGCTTCTTTTAATGGGGCAATCGCAACTTCTGACTCAGCCCTTTTTTCACTAAACTCATTTCGTGGGAACTCTTTTTTGCCTTTATTGCGTCTGTTTTTATTACGTCTGTTACGATCTCTTTTTTCATCATTAAAAGCTGAATCTACTTCGTTACCACTCTCAACTTTATGAGGGGCAACATATTCTTTGCGTTCACGCTCTTCTCTAAAAGGTTTAGTGCCTTTACGGTGTACTTCAATAATGGCACTCTTTTTAAAAAGCCCAAGAAATCCACTTGAGCCATTTTGAATAATATTAATATCTAAATCTACGACCGAACAAGACAACTCACTTGCAGCTTTAGAGTAAGCCTCTTGAAGTGTTGCTGCTTCTACTTTGATCATTTTTCGACCTTTTGCTCTTCATGATTTTTTGCGAAAAGTTTATTGACGTAAAACTGTTGTACGATAGATGCTACGTTATTGGTAAACCAGTACAGCGTTAGACCTGCTGGGAACGTTACAAAGAAGAACGTAAAGATAAGTGGTAGAAACTTCATAATCTTCTCTTGCATTGGATCAGTGAAGGTTGTTGGTGTAATACGTTGATGTAAAAACATCGTAATTCCCATTGCTACAGGTAAAATAAAATAAGGATCTTTAATCGCGAGATCTTGTACCCAAAAAATCCATGCAGCACCTTTAAGCTCAATCGCATTTTGAAGAACACGATATACTGCAAAAAATACGGGGATTTGTAATACAATTGGTAGACAACCACCCATTGGATTCGCACCATTTTTCTTGTAAAGTTCCATCATATGGGTATTAAGCTTTTGTTTATCATCAGCATATTTTTTCTGTAACTCTTTAACTTTTGGAGCAAGCTCTTTCAGCTTATTCATTGAGACCATACCCTTATATGTCAAAGGATATAGGACCAAACGAACGGTAATGGTCATAGCAACAATAGCCCAACCCCAGTTTCCAAAAATTCCATGTAAAAAGGCAAGAAGAGCAAAAAGTGGTTTAGAAATAAAGGTAAAGAAACCGTATTCAATAACATCCGTCAGCTCTGGATTGATCGCTTTGAGTTTTATATGCTCTTTGGGTCCAATGTACCCGCCGAGTTTAAAATCTTCGTTACCTTTAACAAATAAAAGTGGATCTTTATTTTTACCAACAGAAACAACGCTCTCTAGACCTGTACCAAGTTCGTAAAAAAATGTAGTGTAGTATTTATCAGCACCTGCTACAATTTTTGCATTGGAGAAATGATCATCCCCTTTGGCATCACCATCCGCAATTGTTTTAATGCTACCATCGGATTTTTTAATCAGTGCCCCGTGAAAGGTGTAACTATCAACAGCAATACTCGGTCTAAAACCAGGAGAAAGAAAATATTCTTTAGGTGTTGAAAGCTTTACATGTAAATCATATTTACCTGAAGGAAAGAAGGTAATTGTTTTGGTTATAACAACACTACTGAGTGTTTGTGTTAAAACGACACTGCTACCATTTTCGCTGACATCGATTTTATCTTTGTCTGCACTGTAAGACATAACAAAAGCATCTTCGTTAATGGCTTTATCACTAAATCGAATTTCAAGGGGTAAAAGAGCTTGAGAAGCATCGATAAGCTGAAAACGCTCACCTTTGTCATCTTTATATTTTCCCTCTTCAAGATAAAACTTTGCAATTCTGCCAAGTCTGTCGATCTGAACTTCATAGCCTGCCGCTTTAATCGTTGCAATAATTTCACCTACGTTTGATGAACTCAGAGGAGCACCTGCAACATCTATGCTACTTGCAGACTTTACGTCAGTAGGCGCACTGGTGGTTGTTGATGGCGTTGCATTTTGTTCAAGTGTCGTGGTTTCAGTAAGTGGAGGATTTTTGGGGATAAAAAAATGATCATACAGAGCAAAAAATAAAAATGATAATACAGTGGCAATAATAATGCGCATCTGAGGAGTGAGTTTATCTGTCACGAGATTCCCTTTATTTCGTTGTTTTAAAAGATTTTACCACGTAAAAACTTTGCATATCTTTTGGTACAAACCAAAAAGTAATACGATGAGTGCATGGTTGTTTGAGAGAAAGAGGAAGAGGAGATACAAATTTTTTAGTCACGACGGGATAGTCGATTCCTCCAGCAAAAAGCTGATTGCATCTCAAAATGCGTATAAAACTGTAAAAGATAGCTTTTAAAAAACTATTGTGTAGAAGCTGTTCTTTGGCATATTCCGAACATGTCGGATAATACCTACAACTTCCATAGCCAATCAGTGTAAAAAACTTCTGATAAAGCTTTATCAACAACAGTGCTAAAGACTTCATTCTTTAACACAGTTTAATTTTTTCAAAGACCATATAATCCCTTTTTTCAAAGCATCATACGATATGTGATTAATCTTCTCTTTTGCTACAAAAACATACACGCCATCATGTAAAGTGTGTTGAATTTCTAAAAAAATAGCCCGAAGTCGTCTTTTGGCTAAATTTCGCTTGATAGCATTACCGACTTTCTTACTTGCCGTAAAGCCAACTCTTTTTGCTGTATCGTTATTGTAAAAGACTAAGGCACCTTCATAATGCCATTTTTTTGCATGGTTATAAACGTATGAATACTCTCTCGTTGCCTTGAGAGTTTCATAATCTTTTAAACGGCCAATCTGCTTCTACCTTTAGCACGACGTGCTGCAATAACTTTACGTCCACCCTTAGTTTTCATTCTAAGTCTGAAACCATGAGTACGTTTTTTAGGGGTACTATGTGGCTGATACGTTCTTTTCATCAAAATTTCCTTTAATAAAAAATAATTTAAGGTACGGATTTTACCTTAGCTTTACTTAAAATTGCATGAGCTTCGATTAAGCATCGCTTTACATGTAAGCCTTTAGTGTAACTCCATGACCATTTTTTTCAAAGCTTCCTTGTCAATTTTAGCTTCACTTAGACTGGTTTGTGGAAGCTTTTCTTTATAGACAACAATAGAAGGAATCATGTGATTTGGAAGATGCTTTTTAAGCTCAAATAAAATCTCATTTTTGGAAATTTCACGTGATGCACTGTACACCATCACAATTTCTTCTTCTGTTTTTTCATTTTCGATGGAAAAAACAGCACATTGGCTGATTTGAGGCAATTTGTCGTGGACAACACTTTCAATTTCATAAGGACTGATTCTAAAACCACTGACTTTGATCATATCATCCTTACGCGAAACAAAATAGAGGTAGCCCTCTTCATCTCTGTACACAAAGTCGCCGCTTGCAACGACAATTTCATCGGTTAGATCACCCTCTAAATTGACTACTTTGTTTAAGATGGCAATACTTTTATAACGTTTTTGGGTATCTTCTTTCGATTTCCAATACCCTTTATAAATGTAGCCACCACGGTGAATCAACTCACCAATTTCACGTGGTTTACACTCAAAGCCTTCTTCATTAATAACATGGATTTCCACACCAGGAATAGGCTTACCAATCGAGTTAGGGCGAATTTTAAGTTGCGCAGGATCAAGATAGGTGGAGCGAAACGCTTCTGTAAGACCATGCATCGAATAAAACTTAGCATTGGGGTAGCGCTCTTCAATGTCCGCAATCATTTTAGGCGTAATCTTGCCACCCGAAGAGGTCACAATACGTACATTGCCCAAAAGCTTTGCATTGGGTATGCGTTTTGGATCACTCTCAAACATCTGTGTAATATGAGGAGGCATAATCGGTAAAACTGTGACATTATCATTGATAAGATGATTAAAGAAATCTGCTGGAAGAGCAAGGGAGTGTAGCGCTAATGTTGCATGGTTGTAAATGGAGCAAAAAAGCTGGTTAAGGCCGTAATCTAAAATAAAAGGCAATGTACCAGAAAGGACATCACACTCTTGAAGTTCCAAGTAATTTGAAGCGACTCTTGCACTATCAATGAGATTACGATGCGTTATAACGATACCACGAGGAAATCCAGTGAGTCCAAAACTGTAGGTAATGGCGGCATTTTGGTAATCGCCGATATTACATGTAAAGGTATCGCTGCAACATTTATAAATTTCTTCAAACGAGACAATATCACGTTCACTGGCTTCGTAGGTGATGATTTTGCCTTGAAAGTTGATCTCATCAATGCTTTTGATCTTGGATTTATCGGTAATAATACATGCCATACTGCAATCGTTAATGATATGCTCCACTTGCTCAGGCTTTAAAAGTCTTGAGATGGGTACAAAAATATGCTCGGTTGAAAGAAGCGCCAAAATCGCAATAATCTGCTCACTACTTTTGTGCGAATAAATACCAATACGTGAACCACTAGGCAACGCAAGCTCACTGACATAACGCGCAATTTGATTGACCTTACGAAACACATCCGCATACGTTAATTTTTTAGCACCATCAATAATGGCAACTTTATCAGGACACGTAAGAGAAGCTTTTTCAATGAGTGCACGAATACAGTTTATAGACATTTGGACTCCTTTGATTCGTTGTTTTCCATTCCCAATGTCCAGATTGCATAATTATAATCCATGACAATATTGGGGATAGCATGTAAATTCATTACTTTTTTATAGAAAAATTGAATAATAGTCTCGACCTCTTCATAAGAGAGCACTTTGGTAATGCCTCCCGTTAAAACAATCGTTTTTAGAAGTTCTAACTGCAGTGTCACATACAAAGGATGCAGTCTTGAAACCTTGTAAAGTACCAAAAAGATAGAAAGTTGCATCAAAACACGCAATGCTTTCTCACTCTCCTCTTCCAAAATATTCTCTGTCACATTCAGATAGGCTAACAACTCATACACAAATTCGTTGTTTTTCGCCGCAAAAATAAGTGTTTCGCGCGACTTAAAGACACCCAATTTTTTAAAAACCAAACGATCATAACCACTTTCACTCACAATGTTATCGCGCACTAAATCGCGACTGTAATGGATGTCCGTTGTCGCGCCACCAATGTCAACGACAATGAAGGGATTGACCACTTCAAAATTTGCGTCAATGAATGGTAAAGAGCGATTGACAATGTATGGTGTTGAATAGATTTGATTGGCGGTAATTTCATAAAGATGTTTGATGTCCTCTTTACCCACAATGTCCGCTTGATAAAGGTTTGTAAGGTACTCTTTCAGCTCGCCACCGTTTACATGTAATTTCTCGGTGATAATATTTCCAAGCACTTTTAGCTGCGGAATTTGTCCTTTTAAAAATGATGCATCTTGCTTGGTTCCAACATAAACAATATTGCTGTACTGGATGTTTTTAAGATAGTCAAACAATTTTTCATCAAATACATTGCCAATGCCATCAATCCCGCCAACGATGATAACAACATCAATCAGTTCGCTAGGAGCCTTGCTTTCTTCAATTTTACTGTACAAAATGGTGTCAATAATGTTAATACCCGAATTAAACGCTATGTTTTTAGCAAACTTCAAACTAAACGAGTTGGTAAGCCCGATGATAAGCGTACTTAACCCACCATTGGCAGAAGAGCAGATAAAAATATCTTCTTTTGTGTAATTTGCAAAGATATTGCCACACTTGGTCACCAAGTCATCGTAAATATCTTTCTTAAAATCTCTAAAATACTGGCTAATACCACTTTCTTGGCACACTTTAAAGTAAGTGCTTCCTACATCAATGAGAAGTTTACTCATAGCATTGCCCCTATATCATGGATAATTTTATTAATCACTTCCGTTTGGCTTTCAGGTAAAGTAACTTTTGATTTTTCATAGGCAAAACAACGATCGGGTAGTGGTAATTTACCCTTTTCAATGATGCGGATATTACCGCTATCATCGCGAATCGTGATGACTTCATTGTGATTAATGATATGCGGTGAAAAAGGCACATCAATCAAACCATTTTTGATTGTATTAAACACTTTACGCCACAAGGTATCGGCAGGGTCATTAAAAACAGCATCCATGATGGCTCGCACTTCGAGCTCCAAATTCTCTTCTTCTTCTGCGTCATGCACAACAGGCAGACCTTTGAGCGTACGAAGGGTGTATTTGGTATTGGCGACGGACTGTGCGTTACATTGCATGGTGGGGATACCAAAGGCTTCATCACGGGTTTTAATAATGATTTTATCCGCTCTTACCATCGCTGCTATGACCGTGTTGGTATTGATGAGTGAGTCGGAGAGATTTTTATCGCGTGGAAAAGCACCCATCCATTGATGATAGACAAGGTTAATGATGGCATCAGCTCCACCAAACATATCGGCATATTCACGGGCTAGTTTTTT
>JAVHRG010000305.1:0-9218 GCA_036171535.1 Sulfurospirillum sp.
TTAATCATTTCACGCTCTTCTAAGGTTAGCGTTCCTTTTTGAATACTCAAATGATGTGCTTCATCGGGTGTTAAAATACTATAGGTTTTATCCCCAATATGCCATGGCTGTTCCGCAATCGCTTTAATGCTAGCCGCCTTTTCATTGCTGAGAAACAGTTCACCATTATTGCATGATTGTAGGAGTAAAAAGATTTCATGGAGCGTTTGTATCTGCTGTGTATAGGTCTTTTCTAAAGCATTGATATCACTGGCCTGTTTGCCTTCTAGGATAGCGATTTTTTCTTCCAGGAGTTTTACATGTAAAGCTTTTTCAATTGTTTGAATGCGACTCTCAATGAGGACAATACGGTCGCATAATGATTCTAGTTTGGTTGATTTATTCAGGATATGTTCGGGTGAAGCCAGTTTGCCAATATCGTGCATCAAGGCCGCAAAATTGATCTGTTTGATCTCTTCTGCACTAAAATGTTTATCGGTATAGGTAGTTGTATCGTGATGAATCGCTTCAGCAAGCATGACACTGAGTTTGACCATGCGTTTGATGTGTCCAGCCGTATAAGGCGATTTTTTACTGATAGCAAAAATGATACTTTTGAGAAAACCTTCTAAAAGATTTTCAAGTCCTTGAATGAGCGAGGTGTTGGTAATAGCAATCGCCGCTTGAGACGCGAGCGATAAAGTAATTTTTTCATCTTCGCTGTTAAAAGAAATCACTTCTTGCGTATAATCGTTTTGCTTGTTGAGCAGTTGTAATACGCCAATAATTTCATATTCATGGTTTTTGAGAGGAATCACCAGCATGGATTTAGAGCGATAACCTGTTCCTTGATCAAATCTTTTGGTCCCCTCAAAGGAAAATCCCACCGCTTCGTAGACATCGGGAATGTTAATAAGGCGATCTTCTAAAACACAGGTTGCTGCTACCATCGCTTTATTGGGCGTTCTATCTTCAAGATAGAGTGGCAAAGGTGCCCATGTAATTTTTGCACTCGTACCGCCCATCTTGATCTTTAAGGAGTCGGTTTGGATGACTTTAAAACGAAGTTCATTTTTTTCCAATAAATAAAGTGTTCCTCCATCGGCATTGGTAAGATTTTTAGCCTCTGTGACAATCATTTCTAAAAGATTTTCAAGGCTTTCATTGGCAGAGAGAGCAGTTCCTATTTGCGTTAATTTTTGGACACGTTCATCATTGGTATGGTTACCCATCGTTTGTTGCAGTAAGCCAGTGGCAATATCTATCTTTTCCCCATCATATAAAATTGATTTTTTTGCAATGCCTATGGCTTCGAGTTCACTGACAATTAGGTCTGCATAAAAAGGTTTCAGATGGTTAATGTAGAGATGGACGTTATCACGTTTAAGTAGCTTCAACCCTTCTTGAAGAAAATGAGGCGTGAGATGTTTACTTTCAGCTGCAACATCAGAGAGCTGGTTGGGAAATGAGACATCGATAATCAGTGCTTTAATGGTAAGGTTTTTGTTCAGTATGTTCCAAAGCACTTCATTATGAAACGTATCGCCTGAAAAGAGTATGCTGCTTCCTTGCTGCTCAATGATATAGCCACAACAGGGCACAGCATGATTGGCAGGGATTGGAGTGAGTGTGATGTTATCTTCAATGAGATAACGTTTATAGGGCTCTATTTCAACATAGGTGAGAGCGGGGCATTTGCAATGCGTCAGATTGATTTGACTAAAATCGGGCCAGACCATATTATTAAAAAGATGTTTTTTGAGAGCTTTAATAGTTTGTGGAAGCCCATAGAGGTAGAGTGTCTCTGTACGTTGTGTAAAAAAATTGTCAACCAGAAATGCACTGTCTATAACGTGGTCAAGGTGAGCATGTGAGAAAAAAATACGGTTTACATGTAATGCTTCATTACCTAGAGCATACATAATATTTCCAGCATCAATCACTGTATTGGGCGTGACTTGGATACAGGTTGTAAAGCTTTGTTTAGATCTACTGCCGTTTGCACCTAGAATGTGAATTGAACTCATCGTTATCCTTTGGTGGTGTGTACAAAGACACCATTGAATGAAGAAGGTGGAAACGCGATATAGTGTAAACAGCGTTCAATATACAGAGGATAGATTGCCTCATTGGTTCTGTTTTCTCTTTGATTCAATGCTTCAAAACATTTTAGAGCTTCAGTAAAATCAGCTTTTTTGTAAAATTCAATGGCTTCGTGGTGTAAACGTAATTCCTCTTGGAGCTCTTCATACGATGTTGCGTAAAGCGGTTCCGCTTGGAGTGCATCAAAATCATGGATTTGCCAGACTTCTATAGGCTCATGTTTACCTTTAACGGTTACTAAATCTAAAAAACGAAAGAGGTAAGCACCTTTGAGTTGATTTTTGGTGAAATGGGAAATGGTGAGGTGCGAATGATAGTAGGTACATAATGATTCAAGCCTCGATCCTAAGTTAATGGGATCGCCAATGACGGTGTAGTCACTTCGGCTACTCGTACCCATTTCTCCTACAATCGCAATACCGGTATTAATACCAATACCAATGTCGATAATAGGCACTCCTTTTTGATCCGCCATAGCGGTAATCGTTTCAAACTCTGGATTGGCACGAATGGTGGCATTGAGTGCTTTGAGATGATGCAGTTGTTGGAGTGCAGCAGTGACAGCTTTATCCGCATGATTAGGGGTACTAATAGGCGCATTCCAATACGCCATAATCGCATCACCGATAAATTTATCGACCGTGCCTCCTTGGTGAATAATAATTTGACTCATGGGATCCATATAGGCATTCATAAGGTGAATAAGATGTTTTGGCTCACCTGCTGCTTCTGAAATACCTGTAAAGTTGCGTAAATCAGAAAAAAAGATGGTGATCTCTTTTTCGATACCTTGTAGAACATCATCTCCACTTGAGAGAATGTTGTTCATAACAGCAGGGCTTACTTTGCTTGAAAATTTATGTTTGATAAGCTCTTTTTGGCGAATTTCCAGAAAGTAGTTAATGGCTTGTCCTACAATAAAAAGAATGTTGATCGCCATCAATGGCAAAATAGTATTCAGCAAAATACCTTGGTAAATCATGCAGTAGTAATGCGTGATAACGACGATGAGGTTGAGTATCACAAGGGCTATGAAGCTAAAGAATGCACTAGGAAATAGTAAAATCACTAAGGTAAAGAGTGAGAGTACTATGATGCTAAGTATATCAACACCACGCGTCCAAATAGGCTTGGCAATGTAATTTTGATGGAGTATATTATCAATCACATTGGCATGGACTTCCACACCGGCATAGACACTTTCAAATGGAGTACTTCTCAGATCCAAAAGACCTGCGGCAGAAGTACCTAAAAGGGCTATTTTATTTTTTACATGTAAAGGATCAACACTGTTGTTATAGACATCAATGGCTGAAATATAAGGATAGCTGTTTTGACCACCACGGTAGTTCACCATGAGGCGTCCAAAAAAGTCTGTGGGAATAATATGCTCACCAATTTCAATTTGTCGAAGCCCATTCTCATCATACACAATGTTGATTTTTTTTTCACCAAGAGCTATACGTACCATTTCAAGACTCAAAGATGGGTAGAGAACGCCGTCATATTCCATCACCAACGGGACACTTCGTACAATGCCATCATTATCAGGGATGGTATTGAAATAGCCACTGGAGTAGGCTTGTTTTTGAATTTGAGGAATGTTGAGAATGGCACGGTATGGCTTGATTAAGGAAGAGCGTTTGGGACGGTTTTGTTCTACAAGGATCGCCGCTGATTTTGGATTACCTTCTGGTTGGATCGAATCAGGTGTGAGCGCAAAAACATAGCCCACAACGGTAGGTGTGTGAGCAATCGTGTCGGCAAAAATAGCATCGTAATCAGGCAAATCCTTATGGGGCAATCCCAATTGTGCTAAAACTTTTTGAGGAGAGCTGTTATCGGCTTCAGCAAAAACGACATCGAGTCCCACAATGGCAACCCCAAGATCTGAGAGATTTTGCAGAAGTTTAGCGATCTTATCGCGACTCCAAGGCCATTGCCCTAGCTCCTTGAGACTCTTTTCGTCGATGTCTATAATCACAATGTTTTCATCACCAGCGATTTCACCTCGACTTTGAAGCATCCTATCCTTTATTTTGTACTCAAAAGGAAGCCAAAAAGAGCTGTCATACAGATAACCTACAACACTCCCTGCCATAACGATAAAGGTAAAAAGAAGTTGTAGTAGGCTTTTACGCATAGGCTAGAATGCCCACATAATGCTAGCAAGTGCGTTTATCTTATCGTAAGTATAGGGGTCATGATTGGAGTGGTTATTGCTGTACATGACACTGGTTCCCAAAGAGAGGTTCTTTTGAAGCGTGTAGCCAAAGGAGAGCTCATATTGGTCTTTGTCATCTTGGCGCTTGGTCAGGAAAATAGTATCTACATCATCATAATTGGTTGAAGTACGAGTATAGCCTAAAGAGCCTCGGAACTCTTTGGTAAATTCTTTAGAGAGATCAAGCCCATATTTCCACTCTTTATCTTGTACATCGGTGCGCACAGACTCTACTTCTTTGTTAATGCCATAACTGGCATGGAGTCCTAATGCAAAGAGATTTTCACCAAAAATCCTTCTGTAATTTGCAAAGAGGAGATGCGCATTGACATCGTATGTTTCATCGTGGTAATAGCCTCGCTTAAAGCTATACCCTCCTTCAATTTGAGAAAGTGGATCGATAAGATAACTGCTTTTAACGCCTGCACCAACATTGGCAAGATACCCTTTGCCATCAATGTACACACGATCAAACGTGACAGGAAGTGCGATGGTTGTTTTATCTTCGTTCCACGTTGGGGCACTGGAGAGTGAAAAGAGCACCAGATTGTTTTGACTGGATTGGGAGTAGAGTTTATCATAGGCTATGAAGCTATTTTCCAAACTCCATCCACCGCGATCACCAAAGTCATAACTGTGGTTGAAAACAAAGGTTGAAAAACCATAACCATCTCCATTTTTTTCATTGCCTGAGATCGGGATGTTCAAAGCGGGTATCGTGAACTGTTTTGAACCAATATCGTTATTGACATTGCTATCGTATCCTCCACCTACAATGAGAGCACCACCAAAGTGATGGCGGCTTAGAGTTTCATCAATGGTACGTTTAAATGCCATAGCGGAGTCTCGTACATCGCTAGGAAGTTGTTCACTCAGGACGAGGTCGAGTTCATTCTGTGCCAGTTCTAACTGTTTGCGTTCAAAGTAGAGGCGCGCCATTTCAAGATGGGTGCGTGTGTGTTTTGGGTTAAGAATAAGTACACGATCAAATGCGGCGACAGCTTCATCATAATGGCGAAGTTCTAGGGCGCATCGTCCCACAAAAAAGTTAATTTCTGCGTTGTTGGGTGTTTGTTCAAAAAGCTGTTCAAAAAGTGGATATGCCGTGGCAAAGTCATTTTGAGTATAGGCTTTTTGAGCCGAACTATAAAGTTCACCAGAAGTCGATTCTTGTGCCAAAAGATGTGTCCCAAGAAGAGCAATGAGTGCGATATGTGAGAGTTTCATTATTTTACTGCCTTAAAAACGCCAGTAGCGGTATTGGTGCCCGCTGTTGCGCTAAATGTTCCACCGACGGCTTGAGCACTATTGCCATAGAACTGACCTCTAACCGTGCTGAGGCTAGCATTGTTGGTAGTACCATTAATAGCCACATTCGCTTCTTTTTGAAGATTAAAGCTGCCTCCTTCAATCGTGCCAGAAGGGGAAATTTTCCATGTTTGAGGAGTTGTTTGATTGGTTTGGAATTGAATATAACTGGTATTTAAGAGACTACCACTCCCCGCCCCAAAATTAAAATTTAATTTGACATCATTGTTGTTGGTAGGGTTAATGCTGTAGTTGTTGACTCCATCGCTGACCGAACCGATAACATGACCGTTATAGGCATAAGATGTAGTAGCTGAATCGCAAATTTTAGTGCCAATATAATTATTGGCAGTATCGGCATCTACATTTTTACCTGCAACCCAATAGTTAGTGCTACTAAGGAGTTTACTGTCATTATTGCTTTTCATTGCCCAGTATCCCCATGAAACATAGTCATTGGTATAGGTATTTTCGGTTTGCATCCAACCTGCTTGCGAGTCAAAATTTTTGATAGAAAATTCATCTTTATTTTTATAGGTCATTGAATTGGAATCTTTGACTTTGGCTAAAGATACAGGGTAGTTCACATCACCACGATCCAATAAAATAGAGCTATCGGTAGTGATGCTGTCATCGCTTGTATCAAGATTGAGTGTCAAAGTATCTGTGGCACTGGTTAACGTTGCACTATCTCGATTGTACGTGGAAGTTGCAATACCAACGAGATTAATGATACCAGCTGCATGAGAAGCTGCTTGTAGTGGTGGATTAAAGGTTGGATATGTCAAATTTCCGTTGTTTCCATTGTTTCCATTGTTTCCATTGTTTCCATTGTTGTTTAAAATTTCTTCTACATGATTAGTGATAGCGTGAGCGATATTGGTTGAAGTATTGGTTTGAGAAGCTTGTTCTGCTAATGATGGCATAGTAGGAGGGGGTGCTGGAATTTGTTGCTGTGGTAATGGCGGAGGTGGCGTATTTTCCGCTTCGTTTTGTTCATGCTCTGGCAATGGTGGTCGTACATTTATTCCACCTTGGTATAACTGCTGTATTTGCTGGGGTGTTATAACCACAGGAGGTGGAGGAGGCATGTTTGGATCCACAAGTGTAAAGTGTCCCGAGCTTATAACGACACTACCATAACTATTTGAAACAGCAATTTCTCCATCAAGGCATGCAAGAAGTTCTACCGTATTTTGTGAACCTTCAGCGGCAGCCGTACCTGCAACGGTTGTTCCACGAATACCAATGGTAGCGGTGCGTGTTTCAAGGTTAAAATTTTCAGGTGCTTTTTTACCAATCTGTCCCGTGATACTTTTAAAGGTGCCTTGGCTAAATTTGAATTTTGCTTTAGGGTGTTCGGCATCATTGAGATACTCTTTAATATCTAATACACTCTCGCTACCCAAGGTTATGACCGTTTTATCTTCAAACGTGAGTTGAATTTGGCTATTTGCGCGTGTTGTAATGATGTCATGTTCTTCCAGTGCTGCTCCACTGGCAAGTGAAACTATTTTTTGATCGCGGTTGGCGATGGCTTCACCCTTTAAAAGCGAAACTTTACCGATAGCTGCCCAGACCGGTGTGCTTATTAGAAGACACATCAAAATACCTAAACGCCACCATTTAGACATTTTTACCCCTTTGTTTTTATGATCATTTATTGTAGAAAAAGTTGTCTTAAACTTACATTGCTCATAGTTAAATATCTTTACATGTAAAAGGTCTCGTTTTTAAAAGAGAAGGCAGTATAATTTACTTAAAAAAGAGTGGATATTCTGTTAACATGACTGCAAAACATATCAAAGAATTTTCGAAAAATGCCTATCGTTACGATGACTACACGGCATTACAACAAGATATAGCGCACTATTTGGTTTCTCATATTACAAATAATCCTAAAACTATTTTAGATTTGGGATGTGGAAGTGGCGCAGTATTTAAAAATATTGTATGGCAGATAGAGCGCTTTACAGGAGTGGATAGTGCTCAGGGTATGTGTGATCTTCACCCTACATGTAACGAGGTTGAAGTCATCTGTGAGGATTTTGAATCGCCTACATTACTTTCGAAATTGACACTACCCTACGATCTTTTGGTCTCTTCTTCTGCGTTGCAATGGGCCAATGATATTGAAACGTTAATCTCTCAAATGGTCTTTACATGTAAAGAGGGAGCATTTGCCATTTTTACCGATAAAACCTTTGAAACCATCTATGCGATGAGTCATCTCCCTACCTTTTTACCCAACGCACAAAACTTAGTTGAAATGTTTGCAACCCATTTTACATGTAACTATGAAATCAAAACGTTTCGCCTCTTTTTTGATGACAATCTTTCAAAATTTCGCTACATCAAAAAAAGTGGTGTCAGTGGTGGGCAAAGAAGGTTAAACGTTACACAAACCAAAGCATTGATTCAAAATTATCCGCATGAATATCTTGAATTTGAAGTGCTTTTTGTTTGGGGTACTCCCAAAGAAGCTTAATTATATAAATTAATTATTATAATTATAATAGTAAAAAATATTTAACTATTATCGTGGCGTAATAATTATTTGTTTTACTAATTATAATTATTAGCAATGTTAACATAAATGCCCATCAAACTGCTATTTAGTTAAATAAACTTAAACAAAATAGACTACTTATTTGTCAAATTTTTAACTAAAAGTGAAAAAAAACTTTACTAAATGTTAATTAAAATTAACTTTTTACACTCTTGTTAAATAAACTTTATATTTTTTTATAATATTAATCTTCCGACAAATAGGGCTTTTGAAACACATATCCTATTTTATGGGCTATCCATCTCCAAAAATGTAAGTTCTTTCTAAGATAGAACCTTTACAATGGATAGAACAAGACGTACGTTTAGACCCTGTTTTAAAGTACGAAACTTAAAGGTAAAAGATAACAAGGAGACGCGATGAAAGTAGAGATCTCGAGAAGGAGATTTCTTCAAGGGAGTGTAGCGATGTCTATCGCTGGCGGAGTGAGCCTTAGTTCCTCTTCCATTATGGCGAGCGCTACATCACCAGCCAAAAAAGTTGGCAATGAAGATAAAAGAGTAGCAACATTATGTGAGATGTGTGTTAATAAATGTGCAGCCATTGCGCATGTACACAATGGAGTCGTTGAAAAACTTGATCCGAACCCACTTTTCCCAAAATCGCGCAATATGCTTTGCGCAAGAGGCAATTCAGGTATTCAAGCACTGTACGATCCAGATCGTTTGAAGTATCCGTTAATTCGTGATGGAGAAAAAGGGAGTGGTAAGTTTAAGCGTGTCAGTTGGGATGAAGCGTATGCTTACATTAATGAAAAACTCACCAAGATTTTAGATGAAGAGAAAGATAACCGTTCAACGGTAGCTTTTTGTGCAGGTGAAGGTATGGCAGAACATACGTTCCACAGTTTCTTTACAATGTTTGGCTCTTCTCATTTTCTTAACCATGCAAGTCTTTGCCTTGCAACAACGGTTTCTGGCTATTCACTCACGATTGGTGGTTATGGTCAAGCGGATTTAGACAATGCAAAGTATGTCATTATGGCAGGTGCCAATCGTGCAGAAGCTATTGTGACTCCCGATACCATGGACTTTT
>JAVHRG010000306.1:0-9160 GCA_036171535.1 Sulfurospirillum sp.
AAATCAAACTTGACGAAAAGGATTTCTATGAAAAAAATGCTTCTTCTTTCTGCATTAGCAGCGGTTAGCCTTATTGCAGCCGATAAAATTAGTGGCGCAGGTGCGAGTTTTCCAGCTCCAATTTATTACCAATGGGCTCACACCTATGAGGCAGCAACAGGTATTCAAGTCAATTATCAATCCATCGGAAGTGGTGGCGGAATTAAACAAATCCAAGCACGTACCGTAGACTTTGGTGCATCTGATGAGCCATTAGAGCCTGCAAAATTGGCAGCAGACAAACTCTTACAATTTCCAGCTGTTGTAGGTGCGATTGGTTTAGCATACAATATTCCAGCACTTGATGGCAAAGAAGTGAAACTTTCTAACGCTGTTGTCGAGGGAATTTTCATGGGTACGATTACCAAATGGAATGATCCAAAAATCGCAGCAGACAATGCTGGCGTTACACTCCCTGATTTAGCAGTAACGATTGCTCACCGTTCAGATGGTAGTGGTACGACATGGAACTTTACCTACTGGTTAGATAAAATTAGTCCAGCATGGCATGAAAAAGTGGGTTTGGGTAAAACCGTTCAATGGCCAATTGGTATCGGTGGAAAAGGTAACGAGGGTGTTACAAACATGATCAAACAAACTCCAGGTTCAATCGGTTATGTTGAAACTTCCTATGCTGAGAAAAACAACCTTCCAATGGCAACCATTCAAAGTGCTGAAAAAACATGGGTAAAACCAACCACTGCGACGATTAAAGCAGCAGCAGCCAATGCTAAATGGAAAGCAGAAGAAGGATTTTATCAAATCCTAGCCAACCAACCGGGTAAAGAGACGTATCCAATCGTAGCAGCAACCTTTATTTTATTGCCAACAGAAAAAGTTGCAGAGAACAAAAAAGTAGCAACATTCTTTGACTACTCATTTGAAAAAGGTGCAGAAGAAGCACAAAAATTGGGTTACATTCCACTTCCAAAAGAGACAATTACCGCTATTGTTGCTTATTGGAAAGCTAACGGCGCTAAATAATACTAAAATGTTAAGCAAGGGACTTCCCCTTGCTTAGCATGCTTTTTTAATCTTTATAGGACAAGGGACTATTGAACCAATGAAAAACTTTAATGTTGGCGATTTTATATTTGAAAATCTCTCACGAGTGATGTCACTCTCTGTACTTTTGATTCTTGTGAGTATTTTTTATGTCTTGTATGACCACGCTAAACTTGCCATTGATGTCCTTGGACTCAAATTCATTTTTGACACCGATTGGGCGCCTAATCTTGAAAAATTTGGAGCATTCCCTGCCATTTATGGAACACTTTCCAGTACGACCATTGCTATGGTTTTAGCGACGCCCATAGCCCTTGGTATTGCTATTTTCCTCTCTGAAATTGCAAGAGGACGTTTCAAAGCATTGATTGGAACTATGATAGAACTTCTTGCTGCAATTCCATCCATTGTTTACGGTATGTGGGGTCTCTTTTTCTTTGTGCCCATTATTCAAAAACTGACTCATAGTTCAGGTATCGGCACGCTCACAGCCAGTGTGATTCTTGCCATTATGATTATTCCTTTTACCGCCGCTGTTTCTCGCGATGCTATGGATACAACGCCAGACATTCTTAAAGAATCTGCCTATGCATTAGGCGCTACCAAATGGGATGTTATTAAAGATGTCATTATCCCATTTGCCAAAGTGGGTGTCATCGGTTCAATCATTCTCTCCTTAGGTCGCGCTCTTGGTGAAACGATGGCGGTTACCTTTGTCATGGGAAATAGCACCAACATGCCTTCTTCCATCTTAGAACCAGCGACCAGCATTCCTGTGATTTTGGCCAATGAATTTAGTGAAGCCGATGGCGATTTGTACTACTCCAGTCTCTTTTACTTAGCACTTATTTTGTTTGTGGTCAGTTTTTCTGTCATCGCTGTTGCTAAATTTGCCTTTTTACGAAAAGTGAGAAAAAATGGTTAATACTTCTTATAAAAAACGAAAAATCACCAATATCATTGCCCTTTCTCTTGCCTATGCAGCAACGGCAATTGGCATCTTCTTCCTTTTTTGGATTTTAGGGGTGCTTTTGGTGAATGGACTTTCCCATATATCTCTTGATCTTTTTATGAAAGATGGTGCACCTCCAGGTATTGCACCCAGCGGTCTTCGTCATGCTTTAGTGGGACATTTAATGCTTACTTTCTCATCTACCATTATTGGTGTACCGATGGGACTTTTAGCAGGAACGTACCTTAGCGAATACGGTAGAAATTCACGTTTTGCCAACTTTACACGTGATATATCGGACATTATGATGTCCGCTCCTTCGATCATTGTGGGTGTCTTTGTGTATGGTATTTTGGTCATGCCTATTGGTCACTTTTCAGGCTGGGCAGGCAGTGTTGCACTCGCCATCATCATGATTCCTGTCATTATTCGTACCACCGATGATATGTTAGCCCTTGTCCCCATCGAACTACGCGAAGCGGCGTATGCGTTGGGAGCACCTAAATGGAAAGTCATCATCCAAGTGGTGTATAAAGGAGCCATTACAGGCATTACAACA
Organism: Sulfurospirillum sp.; assembly: GCA_036171535.1. Classification (GTDB taxonomy): domain Bacteria; phylum Campylobacterota; class Campylobacteria; order Campylobacterales; family Sulfurospirillaceae; genus Sulfurospirillum. The sequence continues at coordinate 2,556 of JAVHRG010000306.1, forward strand.
GGTATTCTTTTAGGGGTTGCGAGGGTTGCGGGAGAGACAGCACCACTGCTCTTTACTGCCTTTAATAACAACTTTTTTTCACTCGACATGTCCGAATCCATGGCATCGCTCACCGTCACGATGTTCAACTACACCATGAGCCCTTACGAAGATTGGCAAGCAATAGGGTGGGCAAGTGCTGCTATCTTAGCCTTTGCCATTCTTGCCATTAATATTGGTGGTCGCCTTCTCATTAAGAAAAGAAATAAATAAAGGAATTTTATGTCTACGATTATTACCATGAACGATCCTCTTGAGCTCGAAGTTAAAAACTTTAATTTTTTTTACGCAGGAAAAGATGAGCCCAATCTCAAATCAGTCGACATGCCTATCGCTAAAAAGAAAGTAACGGCGCTTATAGGGCCAAGTGGCTGTGGGAAAACGACACTACTTCGATCGTTCAACCGTATGCATGACCTCTACCCAGGGAACCGCTACGAGGGAGAAATTCGCTTTCACAACGACAACCAAAATCTCTTAGATAAAGAGATCGATTTGATTGCACTTCGTATGAAGATAGGCATGATTTTTCAAAAACCAACCCCTTTTCCGATGAGCATCTTTGATAATGTGGCATATGGCTTGCGTTTGCAAGGACTTAAAGATAAAAAAACGCTCTCAGAAAAAGTTGAAAAAGCGCTTCGTGGTGCTGCGCTTTGGGATGAAGTGAAGGACCGCTTAAAAGATGGTGCATCGGCACTTTCAGGGGGACAACAACAACGCCTTTGTATCGCACGTGCTGTTGCCGTTGAACCTGATGTTTTGCTGTTTGATGAGCCTACCAGCGCACTTGATCCTATTTCAACCTTGGCGATTGAGCAGTTGATCATCGAGCTTAAAGAGCAATTGACGGTTATCATTGTCACCCACAACCTTCAGCAAGCTGCACGCCTTTCAGACTATACTGCCTTTATGTATCTTGGTGAACTCATTGAACTTGGAGCTACGAAAGACATGTTCGTCAACCCACAAGAACGTCTAACCGAAGAGTACATCACGGGAAGATTTGGATGATTCCAATCTTCCGTTATCCTGTTTACATGTAAAGCTCACAATTTCTTCATAAACAATCCAAATTACTTATTTTACAGCACAATACACTCTTTTCGTTATTGCATTGTTTAGTATACCGATGTATAATTGCATGCTATTTTTAATTTATGTCAATAAGGATTTTTATGTTACCTACTATTCGCGCTAAACTCTTCTTCTTACTTTTTGTTGTTCTTTTGGGCACAGTGAGTCTTAGCTATTTACTCATTTCCAACACAAATGGTGCGGAAAAAGCATCAAGTCAAATTCAAACAACAGGAGAAATTTCAAAAAATACGGCGCAACTTCTGATGTATGCAAGAGGCTATCAACTCTTTTTTGATCAAGAATCATTAGACTCTTATAACCTCTCTTATAAAAATCTATCCGAAAATCTTAATAAATTACAACAAAGGCTTCAGTTCAAAGAGAACCTTGATCGTTTAAGTCAAATTCAAGCAGATCTTCAAAAACATCATGCCACCAATGCTGCACGTATTGAAATTATGAAAAAATACACTACCCAAATCACTTCACCGGAATTTCTTGCATCTGCAGAGGGAGCAAATTTTGCTAAATTAACAGCACAACTCCATACTGAAAATATCTCTCTCGAAGATCAAGTGACAAAATTTTCGAATGCCATTATGGCTTATGAAGATGGACAACTAGAGAAATTTAGAATCATTGGTATTATGATGGCACTTATTATTTCAGGTCTGGTCTCTTTTCTATTCTGGTTTATTGCAAAACAAATTAAAAGCTCCATCCGAAAATCTTCCGATGAGTGTACCTATATTGGACAAAATAAAGACCTGAGCCATACGATTCAAACCCTTGGAAACGATGAAATCTCACAGATGATGACAACCGTCGATACCCTCCTTTCTCAACTGAGTACGGCTATTGATGGTGCTAAACGCACAGCTTTAGAAAATGCAGCTGTTGCCGAAGAACTCTCTTCAACCTCATTGGAAATTGGAAAACGTACGGAAGATGCGGCCAAAGAGGTCGATGAAACCGTTATCGCGACGCAAGCAGTCGCATCCATCTTGCAAACCAGTGAAGAGAGTTCTACGCATTCAGGCAATATGATTGCCAGTGTTGCGGATGAATTAGGCAATGCTTCCCAAGAGGTTTTAGCCGTTTCTTCCGATCTTCAAGCCATTGTGGTCAGTCAAACCGATCTTTCCAGCAGACTTGAACATCTGGATCAAGAAGTTTCTCAAGTCAGACAAGTGCTCTCTGTTATCTCCGATATTGCAGAACAGACCAATCTTTTAGCACTGAATGCCGCCATTGAAGCAGCGCGTGCAGGGGAACATGGACGCGGTTTTGCCGTCGTTGCCGATGAAGTGCGCAAACTAGCAGAACGTACTCAAAAAAGCCTTGTGGAGAGTAATGCAACCGTTGCTGTCATCGTTCAATCTGTTAATACCTCAACCGAAATGATGAAAAAAAGTGCAGAAGAAATCCAAGCGCTTGGACTTCGCGCTGAGACAACTCAATCGTTAATGCTCAAAACCGTAGACAATATGAATGAAGCAAAAGAGCTCGCCCTAGGGACGGCAAAAGATGCTAAAGCGGGAAGCACTAAAGCAAATGAAGTGTTAGTTCGTATCAACAACATTCACCAACTCTCTACCACCAATGCACGAAGTGTTGAAGAAATTGCAAGTGCCGCTGAACACCTCTCTAAACTCTCCAACGACCTAAGCCATGCACTTTCAGTGTTTAAAACTGCCTAAGGAGTGGTAATGTTAGAAATTATGCCTAGCCTCTTTTTGGGACATGGATCACCCATGAATTTGATTTTGGAAAATAGCTTCACGGAATCATTAGAAGCCCTTTCCAAAGAGCTTCCTACACCCAAAGCCATTCTGGTTATCTCCGCGCATTGGTACACCACACAAACGGCTGTGAGTATTAGTTCAGGTATTGCATACGAGACATTGTATGATTTTTACGGCTTCCCACCCTCTCTTTATGAGCTGAGTTATCCATCACCCACAAATAATACCCTCTCTAAGCGCATCGCTGATCTTTTAGATGTACCTTTAGTAGAGCGAGGGTTAGATCATGGTGCATGGATGCCTTTGCACTTTCTCTTTCCCAAAGCCAACATTCCGATCATACAACTCAGCCTCAATAAAAACCTGCCGTTCTCTTTACATGTAAAGATAGGTGAGCAACTTAAAGTGCTTCGTGAAGAGGGCATTATGATCATTGGCAGCGGTAATATCACGCACAATTTAGGGCTGGTTGATTTTTACAATATCAATGCACCCGCAGTAGAATGGGCCAAAAATGTTGATAGTTTTGTCGACAAAGCGTTTACATGTAACGATACGGATGCACTCACAAGAATTGAGTCGTTATGCCCTGATTTTAAAACGGCACACCCTTCCATCGATCACTATTTGCCGCTACTTTACATTGCAGGAACACGCAAAGAAGAAGATGAAATCAACATCATCACACCCTTTTTCCAAAATGCCAGCCTCTCCATGCGAGGTTTTATGCTCCATTAACACCGCTTTTGCTTGCAAACCCTTGGTGCATACTTGTTCACTAAGGGTTAAATCTCTTTACATGTAACACAAATACCCTTCAAATATCACGCTAAATCTCACACTGAATAACTACAATTAGAACTATATTAAAAATAAATTAAATTTTAAATATAAGGAATATTTTATGTTTCAGACCATCCAAGCAAAACTGCTTTTTTTACTGGCGATTATTCTCATAGGTACTTTAGGGCTTAGTTATTTGCTGATTACCAACGGTAATCATGCGCAAACAGCTGTGGCAAAAGTGCAGACCATCGGTAAACTTCCACGCTATACAGCAGAGCTTTTGATGTACTCTAGAGGCTATCAAATTTCATACAATCAAAAATTTATGGACGATTCCTACCAAGCACAAACCAACCTCATTCAATCCATTGACGAACTAAAACCTTTGCTCACCTCAGCCAAAGAGATCGAACTCTTAGAGGTCATTCATAAAGGTATCGAGGAGTTTAAAGGATCGAGTACACCTCGCTTTGAAATGCTAAAAAAATACAAAGAAACGACGAACTCTCCTGAATTTCTTGCTACCCCAGAGGGCAAAAAATTTACAGAACTGACCAACATCGGCAGAACCGCTTTCATTTCGATCTCAAAAAATTCCGATGAACTCTCTCAACTCATCGAACGCGATGCAGGCGCAACACTCAGCAAGGCACAACATGTGGGAAGTGTCATGGCACTTCTCATTTTGGGGTTCACCACATTTCTGTTCAGATACATCGCACTTAAAATTAAAAAATCCCTCACCAAAGCGGCGCAGGAGTGTGAGTATATTGGGCGCACAAAAGATTTGAGCCATTCGATTGAGATTATGGGAAATGATGAAATTGCTGACATTATGCGCACAATCAATGCTCTTTTTGATCACTTACGCACAGCGATTGATGATGCTAAACGCACAGCGATGGAAAATGCCGCTGTGGCAGAAGAGCTCTCTTCCACTTCCCTTCAAATCGGAAAACGTACCGAAGAGACAAACCAAGAAGTCGATCATGCGGTCAATACCACCAAAAAAGTTACAAGGATTTTACATACCAGCGAAGAAAATGCCCAACATGCGGGCGTAGTGATGCAAAATGTTGCCCATGAACTCAATAATGCTTCAGAAGAAGTCCTTGCTGTCTCAAATGATCTTCAAACCGTTGTTGTCAATCAAACCGATCTATCCGCACGTTTAGAACAGCTTGATCAAGAGGTTTCCCAAGTACAACAAGTCCTTTTGGTGATCTCCGATATTGCAGAACAAACCAACCTTTTGGCACTCAATGCTGCCATTGAAGCAGCACGTGCAGGGGAACAAGGGCGTGGATTTGCCGTTGTTGCTGATGAAGTGCGAAAACTCGCCGAACGTACTCAAAAAAGTCTTGTAGAGAGTAACGCTACTGTAGCAGTTATTACCCAATCCGTCAATACGACATCGGATCTTATGAAAAAGAATGCAAAAGAGATTCAGTCTCTTGGAGAGCGTGCAGAAAACACCCAACAATTGATGCTTAAAACGGTTACTAGCATGAATGCAACAGCAAGCATTGCAGAAGATTCTGCACACGAAGCCAAACAGGGAAGCTGCGAAGCTGCTGTTATGTTAGAGCGTGTTGCAACCATTCATAAACTCACCTCGACCAATGCCCGTAGCGTGGAAGAAATTGCGAGTGCAGCAGAACACCTCGCAAAACTTTCCACTAGCCTTAGCAATGCCCTCTCTGCCTTTAAAACCGCCTAATCTAAAAATAAAACCAATCCCATGTTTGTTAGGGCTTGGTTTTATGCACCTTTGATATAACGCGTCTTTTTAGCCTCTTTTATCTTTGTAATATCCACTAAAATAAAGCTGTCGACACAGTTGGCAAATTCTTTGTCGATATTAAAATCTAAGAAGCAAATGCCTCCCTCTTCACACAATTCGGTGTATTGTTTGTAGAGAGTTGGTACACTGAGATCCATTGAGGAGAGTTGTTCTTTAAGAACCGTAAAATCCTCTTTATAGTCATTGCCTTTAAAAAACGCTTGTGCCTCTTCCTTCTCCACTTTGCTCATAAAAAAACGATTGCGTGCACTCACCAACTCTTTGGGCGTTGAAAAGTAGAGTGCATAAAAGGTCACAATGAGATTTTTGGCGATCTTGGGATAGACATCGCTGAGGCTCACGGGACCATACATATAGCGAATATGTGGATTTTGGTACAAATACGCCCCTATCCCTTGCCAGAGGTAATCCAGCGCCCTACTTCCCCAATAACGAGGTTGCACAAAACTACGTCCTAGTTCAATGGAGTTATGCAAATACGCCTCAAATTCTGCACCAAACTCAAAGAGTGTCTGCGAATAAAAGCCATCCACACCAAAATACTCACTGATCACATTCGCCTCGCCGATGCGGTACGCACCTACCACTTCAAGCTCATCATCATCCCACAACACAATGTGTTTGTAGTGTTTATCAAAGAGGTCTACATCGCGTTTTCCACCCGTTCCCTCTTCCACTTTTCGGAACGTAAATTCCCTGAGTCGTCCGATTTCGCGCATCAAAATGGAGCCACTTTCGTATTCATACAGATAGATTTTTTTGCCATCGTTGGTTTGACCTAAAAGCGTTGACTTTTTAAGCTCAGAGCGAATTGCTTTGCGCTCTTCAGGATGGGCAATGGCTGTTTGTGTTGCAAAAATCCCTTTTTTGCCTTTACTGATTTTATAAAGATGTTTTTTAAGTAACGTAATCAGTGTATTTTCACTCAATTCTGACTTTTGTAGTGTTTTATAAGCAATCATCTCACCCACTTTAAAGTTGATCACTTTGGAGCGTTTTTTAAACATCTCACTCGCAAGTAAAATCATTGAAAGCTTTTTATTAATCATCGAAATTGTATAAAATAGCGGCGAATTTTTAGCATCTATATAAATAGGTAAAATAGGCGAATTGCTCTTTTGTGCAAATTTGAGAAACCCTTTTTTCCATTT
>JAVHRG010000307.1:0-3807 GCA_036171535.1 Sulfurospirillum sp.
CAATAATTTTGTTCACAATAATCAATAGAAAGTCTGCTGACAAAGGAGCACCTTATATGAATAATAATTCAATCATTATAAATTTTAATAAAAAAATAGTTTCCTCATTTTTATTTGTTTTAGTCATCTTTCTTGCTGGAGTTTCTGCTAGTATCTTTTTAACCGAAGGAGATAATAAACACTCTGCATTTTTTTATAATTTTGGTGGGATATATTTAGCACTTTTTTCCCTTCCTTTTTTATTATCGTATGGTAAATGTATATTTGGGGGAAAAGTAGCTTTTTATTTTGATAATAATACGTTTATATATAATAATCCATTAGTAGATATACCTAACCCAATTTTTTGGAAACAAATAAATAACATAAAAGAAATTGAGCTTGACAACAATAAGTTTATTGCCATATCTTTTTATGATAATAGTAAATATATTGGTAATCTAAATTTATTTTGGAAATATATGTCCAACTTTAGATTAAAAAAATTTGGTTATCCTCTCTTAATCAACAATAATGATATGATTGATGTAGATTTTGAAACTTTAGTAAATATATTTTATGAAAAATATGCAAGTTCTAAAAAATAAAAAAGTGGGAGCTAAGCCTTGTAAAGCTAAAGTGTCAGAGCTAAACTTTTAACTTTCATTTATCAACTCCATCAATAAGCACAATTAAACTGATGTAAAATGTAGTGAAAAGATATTCCACCCCTCTTTACAGGTAAGCTCAAATCCAAATCCATGTTTTTGCACGATTTTTTTAACGATGCTCAGCCCCAAACCAAAGCCCTCCACGCCTCTAGCATCATCACCTTGAGCAAACGGTTCGCAGTAATAATCTAAAGTGTGTTCGAGTGCTTCGCCTCTACTTTTAACGCTTATGGTGCGCTCTTTTACTTCGATGAGAATGGGTTTTTGCGTCGTGTATTTTATGGCATTGTCGATTAAGTTTTTAAGCGCAATGCTAAGGTAATTCAGATCGCCTTTGATCTCAAAAGAGTCTTCGATGTGAAGCTCCACCAAGCTTTCATCTTCAATCAGTGCGCGTGAAAGGGACTCGGAGATGAGTGTTTCGGCATTGAAATGCGTAAGATTTAGTTGCTCCATATTGGCATTAAGCCGCTCGATGTCTAAAAGCTCTTTAGTCAGTTCATCAATCTGCGAAATCGCTTTTTTAAGGCTCTGCTGGTACTTACTCTCGCCTAACATCTCTAAGGCAAGCTTAGATTTAGCAAGCGGCGTTCTTAGTTCATGCCCGATGTCACGCAGTAAGCGTTGACGAGAGAGAATGAGGGCTTCAATGTTGGACGCCATCGCGTTAAAGGTGTCAGAGAGCTTGCCAAGTTCGTTGGAGCCAAAGCGTTTCATTCTTACATGTAAAGCACCTTCGCCAAATTTTTGAAGCGTTAACGCAATCTGTTTGAGGGGAAAAATAAGCTTTATAATCATCAAAAACGTGACAACAAGTACAAAAATATCGGCAAAGATCAGATAACTCACGGTATCAAAATGGTAAAAACCTTCCTCTTGAGTACGATCGCGCACCAAGAGACTCTCATCCAAATAGCTCATGAGCAAAAGGTATCTGCCTTTGGTATCCATCAAGATTTTGACTTCGCCAAAAGAGCTGCTTTTTTCATAAATCGTTTTAGAGCCTTCCAACACGCTTTGGGACTCTGCAATGAGTTCAAAGTTAAAGGATTGAAGCCTTTTGGTAAGAGCAGTTTGATCGTTATTGGCAAGGTCGCGAAAGAGTTCGGTGGAAGCTTGAAGGTACTTTTCTTTTAAAAGCATCTCTATTTTAGCTTGGGTAAGTTGGTTTGTTTCACGCGAGACAAAGAGCATCAGTGAGAGACTCACTAAAAAAAGTAAAAAGAGCTTTGTAAAGATGGACATCTTAACCTACCATTTTGTAGCCAATACCCCAAACAGACTTAATGTATTTGGGATTTTTGGAATCATCACCTATTTTAGCTCGAAGATTACTAATATGCATATCAACGGTGCGATCTTTGGAGTTATACCCAATGCCGTTAATCGCGTTAAAAATCACCTCACGTGAAAACACTTTGCCTTGATTGGAAAGCAACAGCAGTAAAATGTCAAACTCAATTTTGGTGAGATCTAAGAGATAGCCTTCCAACGTGATTTCCATCTTTGCTTCATCAATTTCAAACTCCCCTACTCGCTTTTTGGATTGGGTACTTCTGCGCAAATGGGAGTTGATCTTAAGCACCAATTCTCTAGGTTCATACGGCTTTGCAAGGTAGTCATCCGCACCCACGCCATAGCCTAAGATTTTATCACTGAGTTCATTGCGAGCCGAAGAGATAATGATATGCGCATCACTCATGGAGCGAATGGCTTTACAGACATCAAAACCATCCATCTGCGGAAGCATCAGATCGAGTACGACCACTTTGTACTGTGTCGGGTCGGCTTTAAGATCGACAAGAGCGTCTTTAGGTTTGTCGTAAGCGTGAACTTCAAAGTCATAATTTTGCAAGTAATCACTAATAAGTGCTTGCATCTCTATGTCATCTTCGATGAGTAAAATTTTCTCGCTCATTCCACTTCCCACTCTTCAAGATTTTGCGCAAATTTTTGACGCTGTTCGGGTGTTAAAAGGGTGTGCATTTGCACTAAAAAATGACTCTCAATACTCGTGGCTTTTTGATTGATGGCTTGGTTCAGCTTCTGCAAATCTTCCTCATTCACACTCTCTTGCAAGAGTAAACGCTCTTTTTGATCTTTAACCTTCTCTTTAAACTCACGAAATACCTTTAAATCTACGCGGTACTGTTTTAAAATACCTTTGACACGCTCTTTTTGATCGTGTGATAATTCCAAATAGGAAAGATCTTTACTGAGTTGATGCTCTTTTTTACCGTCATGGTCAGCATACAACGAAAGCGTCAGAAGAAAGATCAAAAGTAATTTCATAGCGTTTCCTATAAACGTTTAATGTCGCGATTGTTCAGTAGTCCATTTTCAATATTATCATGGCATGCCTTACAATTGGATGGTTTTCCTATATCTGCTCTTTTAAAAACCGCTTTGTCAATCTCTTTGTGACGATTTTTCCAAAAAGGTGTTTCGGTGATCGCAAGATACATTTTGTCGTTTTCCAAGCTTGCTAGAATGCGCAGAGAAGAATCTTTTGTCGATGTTTCGGCACTATTTTTCACTAAAAATGCTTTAATGGATTCTGTGGTAGCAGCGTCCAGTGAAGCATCATCACCAAAATGGTTTTGCAAGGTATCCATCATGCTCACCCACGATTTTGAAGGCAATAAAAAGGGAGGGTAGAGTGTATGACAACTGATACACTCTTTGTAAAACGCAGGATTTTCTTTGGCATAATCCATTTTTTGATTGCCATCGGCGATTAAAAGGCTATTGGGGGCGAGAAGCATATAAGCAAACGCAACGATAGAAAGAGTAATGGCAACAACGCCAAAGGCTTTTTGCACCCATGTGAGTTTGACACCCTCTTCTTCTCCGATTTTATAGCCATCGACCATTGACTCTAAGGCACGTGATTTATGAAAAAATTTATCGAGCAAAACACCCGCGATATGCGTAAAGATAACCGCCATCAAGACATTGGAGAAAAACTCATGTACCTCTTTAAAAAGCTTCATATCGCGAAACATCGTGTGATTCATAAAAGAAAACAGACCCATGCCCTCTTTGACACCATACGTTAACGCGCCTGTGATAACGGCTAAAAAGGTTAAAACGATCATCGCAATGATGGCATAACTGGAAGCGGGATTGTGCCCAATGTACTCTTTTTTGTTGCCAA
>JAVHRG010000307.1:3907-7964 GCA_036171535.1 Sulfurospirillum sp.
CCAGACTAAAATCTTTTTCATTCCCATCTCCCGTAATTTGGTATTTTAATAGCGCGTTCCGAATAATTTCCTTTATCTGCCAAAGTATGGCAGGCGCTACAATTTGACAGTGAGCCAACCTCTTTTTGCGTTATCAGCCTTGCAGGCACTTCGCGGTGTTCTTTGATAAACTTAGGTGACTCGGTAATACGCATCGAACTATTATTCACTGTTAGTTTACCACTTCCAGCATTACTTACCAGATAATCCAAAATCTGATCCTGTTCAACCTTACCCAAAGAGGCATCCGTTCCAAAGTGATCGCTGAGATTTTCCATCACCTTTTCCCACGAAGTTTTGTTTAAAAGAGCGGGCTGATAACCAAAGTGACAACTCGCACACTCTTTTTGATAAAGCGCATTATTCACTGGTGCAACACTTCCCGCAAACGCAAAACCCATTCCAAGTGCTAATGTTAAAGCTATTTTTTTCATCTTCATTCTCCTTATTGGTTGATGATATACGTGAGTACATCACCTTTTTCAAGTGCACTGCCCTCACGCGCAAACACATCGTTAAAATTACGTCTCAGCCACTTTTCAACCTCAGCGACATCGGTAAGTCGTGTAGCATTTGCAGAGGGAGCAAGAGCAAGAATTGGCTTGTTGGTATTGACATTTTGCCCACCATTTTTGAGATTGGTTGAGTGACACGTGGTGCAACTTATCTCGCCTCCTTTTTTGCCCGTATGTTTGGAGAGGAAAAGTGTTTCACCTCGCTTAGCATCAAAGCCCGTAAAACTAGGATTTGCCGCTTTTGCTTCGGCACTTAAGCCCTCCATATAGGTTTTCATGGGGGCATTGAACTCTTTGGCATTGAGCAGTGTGAGTGTCAGTAGTATAAAACAGAGTGTGTTTTTCATGGTTAACTCCTAAATTGATACTGAAATCTTAGGATAACAGTGTCAATTTAGGATTGACCTTTCCTTTACACTTTCTTTACATGTAAAGATTTAGAGAAGATCAGCTCGCGGCTCAAAGGGAGAAATATTGTTTAAAAACAGAGCTCCATACGGTGTTTGCTTTTCGATGTCATAGTAACACTCTATGAGTGTTTTATCCGAAACGATTGCTCCTTTAATGATGCGCAAAATTTTAGCGGCATCCGTTCTTGAAATGTGAGCGGGTGCTTGGGAAGCAGAGGTAAAATAGCGATGCATGCGGTAAATCAATTTTTTGTTTTGAATCTCCACAATTAAAGAGTCAATCGGCATTTTAAAAAACATAAAATTTTGTTTGACATTAATCGAAAAATAGGCTGTATCCATACCATAGATCTTGGTAGAGTGCGAGTCAAAGAAGTAGAGGCTTTTGTTGTAGTTGTCATAAAAGGTGTCGTGCATCAACTCTAAAATTTGTATTTTTTCACTCTTTGTGTAGAAATTACCGATACGGGAAAACGCGAAACGCAACAACGATTCAATGGAATACCATTCGGTGGATTCAAACGCATAGTTTGAAATCTGATCATAGCGTAGCTTTTTTAGTTCCACTGCTTCGGCTGAGATGACTCGTTTATAGGGCGTAGGAACCACTTTATCCCTATATGCAGGTCCAGGAAACTGCGGATGAATCACAAAACGATCTTGCGCTTCTTTATCTAAGATATACCGAAGTCCACCCTCATACCCTTGATCGATAATGCGTATCTCATCTTTGGGAACATGCTCCAACATATCTTCAAAATCAACCCCATTACACTCTTCCTCCCAAATGGACGGAGGATAGCGAAAAAATTTAGAGATAGAAACTTTCACCTCTGAAGAAGGCTCTTTAGTCACTAACTTGTCAATCCATGCCGTAAGGGTACGACGGTCTTTATTGATGATAGCGGCAAACTTAGAAATACTGAGACCTGAACGGTTGTAAATAGCAACTATTTTTTCAATAGTATTATCGTACATAGAGCCCACCTTGGTACTTTTTTGATACATTTTGTATGAAAATTGTACGAGTTTAGCATCTATGTCTGAAAATTGCATTAAAAAATCAAAACTAGTACACTGAATTAAACCTTAAGTCGTTATATAATTGTTCAAAATTTGTACTACAGGAGATCCACGTGTCATCGAAGTATGAGTCAACTTACAAAGAATCCATTGAAAATCCCGAAAAATTTTGGGCACAAGCGGCGACAAAAGTGCATTGGTATCACCAATGGGACAAAGTCTTAGATGTCGTTGATAACCATTATAGATGGTTTGTTGGCGGATGTATGAACAGCTGTTACAATGCGCTGGATTTGCACATTGACAATGGCAGAGGTGACCAACTTGCCATTATCTACGACTCGCCTGTCACCGATACCAAAAAAACCTATACCTATAGGGAACTACGCCAAAGAGTCTCTAAAACGGCGTCTATTCTTGTGAACAAAGGTGTCGTCAAAGGCGATCGTGTCGTCATCTATATGCCAATGATCCCTGAAGCGGTCATTGCGATGCTCGCATGTGCGCGCATCGGAGCGATTCACTCGGTTGTTTTTGGTGGATTTGCTGCTCACGAACTCGCAACGCGTATTGATGATGCCAAACCTCGCGTCATTATCAGTGCCTCATGCGGTATTGAGATCAGCAAGCTGATCAAATACAAACCCCTTTTGGATGAAGCCATCAAACAATCGACCCATAAACCAACGACGTGTCTTATCTGGCAACGTCCACAAGAGAGAGCCAATATGCTTCCATGGCGTGACATCGACTGGGAAGTCGAAGAGGAAAAAGCGGGCTTAGTTGAGTGTGTGCCCGTTGATGCGACTGATCCACTTTACATTCTCTACACCTCAGGAACGACAGGCAAACCTAAAGGCGTTATTCGCAGTAATGGCGGTCACTCGGTTGCGATGAAATGGTCAATGGACAATGTCTACAACGCCAAACCGGGCGATGTTTTTTGGGCAGCCAGCGATGTGGGTTGGGTTGTCGGACACTCCTACATCGTGTATGGACCTTTGATGAACGGATGTACCACCATTATCTATGAAGGAAAACCTGTACGAACCCCAAATCCAGGTGCTTTTTGGAGAGTGTGTGATGAGTACAAAGTCAATATACTTTTTGCTGCTCCTACCGCATTTCGTGCCATTAAAAAAGAGGATAGCAAAGGTGAATGGGTCAAAAAGTATGATCTAAGCGCACTCAAAAGCATCTTTTTAGCTGGCGAGCGCTGTGACAGTGATACGTTAGAGTGGATCACCAAAATCACCAATAAACCCGCCATTGATCACTGGTGGCAAACCGAAACGGGTTGGGCAATCGCGGCCAATCCTATGGGGCTTGATCCAATGCCTATCAAAGCGGGTTCTCCTACCAAACCAATGCCAGGCTTTAACCTCAAAGTCCTTGATGAACAAGGTAATGAGTGTAAACCTAATCAACTGGGAAATTTGGTACTCAAACTCCCACTCCCGCCTTCGTGTTTGATGAGCATTTGGTCGGATGATCAACGCTATAAAAAATCGTACCTCAACTTCTACCCAGGCTACTACCTCACGGGTGATAGCGGTTACATCGATGAAGACGGCTATGTCTGGGTAATGGGACGTATGGATGGTGTCATCAATGTCGCTGGGCACAGACTTTCCACAGGAGAGATGGAAGAGGTCATTTCTAAACATCCCGATGTGGCAGAGTGTGCGGTTATTGGCGTGGATGATGAACTCAAAGGCGAAGTACCAATGGCATTTGTGGTGCTCAAAGATGGCATCGAGCGTGACAATCGCTCCATCGCGGATGGCGTTATACAACTGGTGCGCGAAGAGATCGGTGCGGTGGCAGGACTAAAGCTGGCTACTGTCATTGAAAAGCTTCCTAAAACCCGTAGTGGTAAGATTTTACGAGCCACTATGCGCTCAATGGTAGATGGTAAAGAGTGGAGTATGCCCTCCACCATTGAAGACGAAAGTGTTTTAGCAGGTATTCAACAATCAATCGAAAAACTGGGATACCCCATCCCAAAAAAAGGAAAAAAATGAGTATGATCAGTGCAGGCTCACTCTTTAGAAAAGCGGTCAATGAAAA
>JAVHRG010000307.1:8064-9158 GCA_036171535.1 Sulfurospirillum sp.
GCTTTTAACATCGCTCGTACCATCAAAGAGCTTACCCGTGCAGGTGCAGCGGCATGTCACATTGAAGACCAAGTCGCACAAAAACGTTGCGGGCATCGCCCTAATAAAGAGTTGGTCAGTAAAGAAGAGATGTGTGACCGCATCAAAGCTGCCATGGATGGCAAAATTGATGATGAGTTTGTCGTCATAGCACGCACCGATGCACATGCTATGGAAGGACAAGCAGCTGCACTTGAGCGTGCTCAGGCATACGTTGAAGCAGGGGCAGATATGATCTTTGCCGAAGCCATTCATACGCTTGCAGAGTACAAACAATTTACCAAAATCATTAAAGTGCCTGTGCTTGCCAACATCACCGAATTTGGACAAACACCCTACTTTACATGTAAAGAGTTAGAATCCGTTGGCATCGCCATGGTGCTCTACCCACTCTCAGGTTTTCGGGCAATGAATCAAGCTGCATTGACGGTTTTTAAAGACATCTTGAAAAATGGGAGTCAAAAAAATTCGATTCCTCTGATGCAAACACGTACTGAACTGTATGACATGTTGAACTACCACGCCTTTGAAGAGAAGATCGACGCACTGTTTACATGTAAAGATAAAAAATAATTCAGTCACTTGAGTGCCCTCGTGGCTAATGTTACAAAAGTATAAAGGATAAAAAATGCAAGCAAAAGAGACAAAAAAAACGGGTGGTCTTGCGGGAATTGTGGCAGGACGTTCAGCGATTTGTACCGTTGGGACGGGTCATGGACTCAATTATAGAGGCTATGACATTTACGATCTGGCTCAAAACGCAACGTTTGAAGAGGTATCATACCTTTTAACTAAGGGCATTTTGCCCACACAAAGCGAACTTGAAGCCTATAAAAAAGAGCTCATCAAAGCACGTGCCCTACCTGAGGCACTTAAAGTCGTACTTAAAAACTTACCTAAAAATGCTCATCCGATGGATATTATGCGTACAGGCTGTTCAGCACTCGGCTGCTTAGAGCCAGAAGCCGATAATTTTAGCGACCAAGATGCGAAGATTACCCGTTTGATGGGCATTTTCCCCTCCATCTTACTCTACTGGCATCATTATCATCTGA
>JAVHRG010000308.1:0-9059 GCA_036171535.1 Sulfurospirillum sp.
TATATAAGGCTTCTAAAACATTTTTATCACCTACATCACAACGATAGGTTTTAATGCCTGCATGACTCAGATAATCTTCTAACGCTTGATTGCTCATAACAGTTACACAGACGCCTTTGTTAGCAAGTCTGTTTTGACTTTCTAAGAAAGTGGCAATTTTTCCTATAAGTTTATCGCCATGGATAGGATTTCCATTCTCATCAACAACCACTAAACGATCAGCATCGCCATCAAAAGCAAAACCTAAATCTGCACGAAGACGCCTTACCTCTTCTCCTAATTCCTCAGGATGCAATGCTCCACAGTTCAGATTAATATTACTGCCATTAGGCTCATCATTGATCATGATCACATCAGCACCAAGCTCATTAAAAATAGTTGGCGCAACTTTGTAAGCCGCACCATTTGCAGTGTCAAGTACAATACGCAAACCTTTAAGCGTTAACGTCTTAGGAAAAGAATTCTTGATTTGCACAATGTAACGACCAATCACATCATCAACCCTTTTAGAACGACCAATATCAAATTCCATTTTTTGATTTGCTTCAATTAATACATCATCATAATAGATTTTTTCGATTGCTGCTTCTTCTGTCTCACCAAGCTTATTACCAAAAGAGTCAAAAAATTTAATTCCATTATCAAAATAAGGATTATGTGATGCACTAATCATAATGCCCGCATCACAACGCATATCTTCCGTTAAAAAAGCAATCGCAGGAGTAGGCATAGGACCAATTTGCCTTACATCATAACCTACCGCTGTTAAACCTGATACAATTGCATTTTCAATCATATAACCACTACGCCTAGTATCTTTGCCTACTAAAATTTTATTCGTAACAGAATTTTTGCGGAAATAGATACCTGCAGCCATGGCTAAACGCATCGCCATAAAAGCACTTAGTTTTTTACCTGCTTTGCCTCTAACACCATCGGTTCCAAAAAGTTTCATTGTTTTTCCTAATGTTATCTTTACATTCAATAATAATTAGGAAATTGTAACAAAACTTTTCTAAGTCTTTACATGTACAAAAGGTATAATACTCATTTTTAGGCTTTTATGTATAGCGCCAAAGGTCAATATTGGTATACTATATAACATGGTAATAAAAAATTCTTTTTGTAATAAAATAACGATAAAAATTATAATATGACCAATAATTGATCAACCTCCTCAAAACAATGCTCTTTTTATTTTAAATTGCCCTTAAAATAAGTTATATTTAATATTTATTTTTATATAATCTACGCCTAAATTTAAAAACGAAAGGCTTATCTATGGCAAACCACAAGTCAGCAGAAAAGCGTATTAGACAAACAATAAAACGCACTGAAAGAAATAGATTTTATAAAACTAGAATCAAAAATCTAACACGTGCTGTAAGAGAAGCTGTTGAAGCAGGTGATCAAGCAGCAGCTGAAGTTGCGTTGAAAAATGTGAACAAAAACTTTCATTCATATGCTGGCAAAGGTATTTTAACTAAAAATACAGCTGCTCGCCGTGTAAGCAGATTGTCACAACTCGTTAATACGCTAGGTAGTGTTGCTGCATAACTTGCGGCAACTCCCTCTTTATTTTAGCCCCCATTCATGTTGAAAGATAAATTACTCCCATTTCTTGAACGCTACAATGAGCTCTCTATACTTTTAAGTGATCCTAATGTCTCTGCAGATATTAAAAGAATGACAGCACTTTCCAAAGAACAATCAGGATTAGAAAAAATTAAAGATAAAACACTTGAATATCTTTCAACACTTGATCAAATTGATGAGAATAAACTTCTCTTTGATGATGAAGAACTCGGTGAGCTTGCAAAAGAAGAGCTTCGAATTCTTGAACCTCGCAAAGAAGAAATTGAAGAAGAAATCAAACTTCTCTTACTCCCAACTGATCCGAATGATGAACGAAATATCTTTTTGGAAATTCGGGCAGGTACGGGTGGTGATGAAGCCGCTATGTTCGCTGCAGATCTTTTTAAATCCTATCTTCGTTATGCTGAAAATCGTGGCTGGAAAGTTGAAGTTGTTTCACTCAGTGAAGGTGTGCTTAATGGCTATAAAGAAGTTATTGCTCTCATTAAAGGGCAGGGTGCTTTCTCACGACTTAAGTACGAAGGGGGTGTCCACAGGGTTCAACGTGTTCCCCTCACCGAATCACAAGGTCGCGTACATACCTCGGCTGTTACCGTCGCTGTTATGCCTGAAGTTGATGATGTTGAAATTGAGATACTCGAAAAAGATCTTAAAATTGATGTTATGAGATCTTCTGGAAATGGTGGACAATCGGTTAATACCACTGATAGTGCTGTCAGAATCACGCATTTACCCACTGGTATTGTTGTTGTCAACCAAGATGGTAAATCGCAACATAAGAACAAAGATGCCGCAATGAAAGTTCTCAAAGCAAAACTTTATGATATGCAGATGCAAGAACGTAATGCTAAAGAGAGTGAAGCGCGAAAAACACAAGTAGGTTCAGGTGATAGAAGTGCTAGAATTCGTACCTACAATTACCCACAAAACCGCATTACTGACCATAGAGTAGGGCTTACATTGTATCGTTTGGATGCAATCATGGAAGGTGGTTTTTATGATGAAGTTATTGACCCTATTATTACGCACTATCAAACAGAGCTTATGAAAGAAGCAAACCTTTAAAACCAACCTATTTATCATAGATGAGGAGATTGTTTTGATCAATCATCTCCTTGATCATCTTAATATACTCCTCTTTAAGCTCAGAATAATTGCTCATTGTTTTAGAAGCTTCCATTCCTCCAAAGTTTTTTCCATTATTCCGCGCTTGCAATCTCTTTTCTCTAAAAGTGATATAAGCATCATTTGTATTAAGATTTAGCATATAAGAATTCACTGATTTTTGTAAAGATCCAAAAATACGGATCATATGTGTTTTTCCTATAGCCCTATTTTGGGGCATCAACCCAACACCTGAATAAGACCAGTGCCCAAAAAGGTTGTTGGCCTCTCTTGCAAATCGACTTTTCCCCCAGCCACTTTCCAATGCTGCTTGCGATAATGCTAAAGAAGTTGGAATCATATCAATGCGTTTAAAATACTCGTCTCGATCGAACAATGATTCTATGCCATATTTATTGCGTAAAGAGATAAGATAGCCTACATTAGCATAATTCAGTCCCCTAAAGGCATCAGGTACTGCTTTCGCAAAAAAATTGGTAATGAATTCTCGATCTTTTCTAATCTCATCGTTTCCTTTATCCACAAGAATTTTCATCGCGCGAATAAATTCCTCTTTTTGTTTTGCATTGTCTTCAATCTGATAGTATTCTGAAGGTAAACCTCCTGCGTTAAGTGCTCCGGGGAGAAGCAAGCAAGAGGCGATAAAAAGTGCATAGAAAAATTTCACGAATTTAAAGTTCCAACACCGTTTCAAAGACTTTTTGCACCCTTCCTTTGAAAAAAAGTCTTTGATTTTCAATCCGTAAACTTAACTCTTCTCCGCTGATAGGATACACTTTTGCACTTTCCCTTACGAGTTTTTGGCGATATGCACTGTAAAAACATGCCGCCATTCCTGTACCGCAGGCAAGCGTTTCATCTTCTACACCTCGTTCATAGGTTCTTACATGTAAAGTATTCTCTTTAAGCATTGCATAATTCACATTAGCATTATACTTATAGCGCATTTGACGTGCAATCACTTTATCAAAGCGTGCAGGATCGTCAACAAATGTCACTAAGTGGGGTACACCCGTATCGCAAAAATGCCATGTTAAGCCATTTTCATCAAATGATTCACTGAGTACTTTCGGTGTTGTGAGTTCTGTTTCAACAATATCGTTTTCTACCATAGAAGTAATCACGCCAGCACCCGTTAAAAAGCGCATAGAAGCACCTGCTAATTGGTTAGTAAAGGCATAGTGGGCACAGGCACGCGTACCGTTTCCACACATAGAAGCGACACTTCCATCATTGTTGTAAAATTGCCATTTAAAGTCATATTCTTCATGTGGTAGCAAAACAATTAGTCCATCGGCACCCACACCTTTTTGTCTGTCACATAACTGTTGCGCTAATCCACTTCGATCAACTTCAACAAAGGTATGAAAAATAATAAAATCATTGCCATTCGCATTATATTTTGCAATTTGCATAAAAACCTCGTACAAATTTGATAAATTTTTCGATTTCACTCTCTAAGAATTTCATATCAAAGGAGTTATTGATGAGAAAATCGGCTAAGATTTTCTTCTCTTCAATGCTAATTTGAGCGTCAATACGTTTTTGCGCCTCTTCTTTACTGAAATCCTCTCGAACCATCAACCGCTTACGTTGAACTTCAACTGGGGCATAAACAACCGTCACCAATTTACATGCATAACCATCGCTTTCAAAATAGAGTGGAATATCGATGATATAGGGCTTTTTCTTCTCTTCCAATAGATCACATTGCCTAAAAATCTCTTGGCGAATTAACGGGTGTAAGAAGGCATTGAGTTTTTCACGCTCCTTCTTATCATTAAAAATCATTGCACCAAGTGCTTTACGATCAATTGATCCATCACGCATAACACGATCCCCAAAAAGAGTTTCAACCTCTTTTACATGTAAAGGTAAAATCTCTTTCGCGATCACATCTGCATCGATCACTTCAAATCCATGCGACTTTAGCATCGACGAAACAGTACTTTTGCCAGTGGCTATTCCACCTGTTAAAACAATTGCATGTTCATACGCCATTTAATCCTAATACCTTTGACTATTTTTATAACGATTTTAACATAGTTTTGTTAAAATCTATTAAATAATCACCTCACTAAAGGCATATCCATGAGCACAGTCAGCTACAAAGACGCTGGTGTCGATATAGACGCGGGAAACCAATTTGTCGAAAATATTAAACCACTGGTCAAATCTACTTTTGATAAAAATGTCATCGGAGGTATTGGTTCATTTGCTGGAGCATATGAGTTACCATCTGGCTACCAAAAACCTGTTATTTTAGGTGCAACGGATGGTGTTGGGACGAAACTCAAACTGGCTATTGACTCAGGTATTTACAGCACAGTAGGTATTGACTTAGTTGCTATGTGTGCAAACGATCTTATCTGCAACTTTGGAACGCCACTTTTCTTCCTTGACTACTATGCGATGAGCAAACTTGAAATTGATGCAGCCGTGAGTATCGTCAAAGGTATTGCTGATGGATGTATTCAAGCAGAGTGTTCTTTAATCGGTGGAGAGACTGCTGAAATGCCAGGCATGTACCATAGTAAAGATTTTGATCTTGCTGGTTTTGCTGTTGGAATCGCTGAAAAAGACGAGATGAACCGCTTGCCACATGTTAAAGCTGGTGACATTTTAATTGCTCTTCCAAGCTCAGGCGTTCATTCTAACGGTTTTTCACTCGTTCGTAAACTCTTTTTTGACAAACTTGGCTACACATTTGAGACAGAGTTTGATGGAAAACCACTTATAGATACACTCTTAACACCTACGCGTATCTATGTCAAGCTTTTTAAAGCTCTTAAATCTAAGATCAATGCGCTTGCTCACATCACAGGCGGTGGTATTGTTGAAAACCTTCCTCGCGTTCTTCCTGAAGGCTTACAAGCGCATGTTTACAAATCAAAAATCAAAATACTTCCTGTTTTTGACTTTATGAGTCAATACGTTGAAGAGAGTGAAATGCACCGTACGTTTAATATGGGTGTGGGCATGATCCTCGTTGTCAGTCCTGAAAATGTCAATGATGTCCTTGAAAACAGTGACGGTTATGTGATCGGCGAGCTTAAAGTTGGCCCTAAAAGTGCCGTTATGCTCTAATGAATACCCTTTACATTCTCTCAAAGCTCTTCACCTACCTGGTCTTACCACCAGGTATTTTTATTGTCCTCTTTTTAGTTGCCTCATTGTATGCCAAGCGTTTTCGTCTCTTTTTCCTTGGCAATACCATCATTTTCTATCTTTTGAGTACCACCTATGTTGCTGATTGGCTTCTGGCTCCCTTAGAAGCTCCTTTTAACAAACCCCTTGAAAAACAACAGTCAGTAGATGCTGTGATTGTGCTTGGTGGCGGCAATACTAAAGGAGTAGCAAATTTACCCTTAAGTACCGATGCCTATAAACGTATGATGTGGGGGTTGATGATTGCAAAATCAAATAATTTGCCACTTTTATTTAGTGGAGGAGGGGTAAGCCAAGAGTATTTGGAAAGCGATGCGTTTTTAGATAGCCTTAAAGAGCTCAAACTCTATTTAGAGATTCCAACCCCCTCATCTAAAAGCCTTAGTACCAAAGAGTTCTCTTTACATGTAGAAGATAAAAGCATTGATACATATCAAAATGCTGAGCTGAGCAAAGTTGCATTTGAGAAAGCAGGGCTAAAAGAACCAACGATCTACCTTGTCACCTCTGCATATCACATGAGGCGTTCTATTAGACTCTATGAGCACTTTGGATTTAAAGTTTTTCCTGCGGCAACCAACTTTAAAATCAATGCCAAAACAAAAGACGAGTGGGACTATCTTCCTAATGCACATGCTTTTTATAAAAGCTATGTTGCGCTACATGAATATATGGGACTGTTAAGTTTAAGATTGAGAGAAATTTAGAACCGATATTCGTGTTTAACTTCGACGATTTGAACACTATAAGAGCTATACCATCGCTTTTGACCGAGTTCTTGAGCGATGAGATGCTCAGTATTTTCTTTCCACTTTTTAATCGCTGTTTCACTTTCTCAATACGAGATAGCGATCTCTTAGTCACCTTCACAAACCACTATAAAATCTATACAACCATAAGTTTCAAAAGCTAATTTTCTTAACTTTTTTGCCATTTTTCCATATTCGCTATCAACCTCTTTAACCGTTGCTCTAAAAATAACAGCAAACATGAGTACCTCTTCTTCTTTACATGTAAAGATTATTTTCGTTTATCATTTGTGATTTTATAGATAAAACTAAAAACTTCAGCAACCGCTTTATACAGCATTGGTGGAATCTCTTTGTTAAGTTCAATTTTTGAGAGAAGCTCAACCAAATCAGCATCTTTTTTAATGAATATATCGTGCTCTTGAGCTAATTTGATAATGTTTTTTGCAACTTCACCTTTGCCAGAAGCAACCACTTTAGGTGCAGCACTTTTCTCGCGATCGTATTTAAGCGCAACGGCTTTTAGCGGTTTTGGAGTAGGTGTATTCATATGGTTATATTAATCCCAAATTGAAGTTTTTCACCGCTAAAATAATCATTCTTGAGCGTACTTACATCTTTATATTCAAGCATCTTGACATTGCCTGTTATCAATCCTACTTCATTGAACGCTCTCTTGAGATTATTTAATTGCTGTGTGATTTTTTCGCTTAGATCCTTTTTTTGTACCGCAATTGAGATGTCAATGTATTTTTCCCCAGAGAGCACAAGCATCATATTGAGCTTTCCATAGGATTCAAGATCAAGATCAATTTGGCAGTGAAAATTATCATCGCTGGATTTCTTCATCATCATCGAACCCCCATGAAGCCCATCCCAGCTAAAAGGCACGTACAAATGCGTAGAACTACTCACATACGAAACTAATTGATGATACTCTATCTGCGTTAGGAGGCGATTGGTAATTTCTAATGCTTCTTTATTTTGAGGTGATGTTTGAAGATTATCACTAAGTTTGGTCAATACGCCTTTCATGTCACTGAGTAACTCCACATCCGTTGGATCAAGTGAGAGTTTCTGAGCAATCGTTTTCCCAACAAAAAGCTCTGGCTTGATCAGCCCATGAATTTTTTGCTCTAATGCGGTACTCTTATCAATGAAATCAGCCTGTTGAATACTTTTTGGATCAAGAATATCAATTTGTTGTTTAATGCGATTAGCAACCATTTTTAATGCTTCCTCGACCGATTCAGGAGCTTTAGTGGCACTACTACTAAGCATTGCTGTTGCCATTGAGGAAGAGAGCAATGTGCTCTCAGTTTTAAGAAGTAGCTCTTCCTTTGATGAAGTAAGTTTTTCTAACCCATCTACTACTTGCCCCATTGATGGTTTTTCTACGGGGTGTGCAATCTCTTCTGCTTGCACAACACTAGGTTGTAGGGGTATTTTTAAAGTTCCTTCTGCCTTTGTTATATTAAGTTGTGCGGCTAATGATTCATTCGAGGGGAGGGTAACACTGTTAGTCTCTTTTAAAAGACTCTCTTTCATGAGTAACTGGTCAATCTGAGGTTGAAGATCATCAAGCTGAAGAGCACTGAGATTTTCTTTGAGCATCTCCAAAATGACTTTGACCTGCGTGCTAAAGTTTTCCTCAACTTTCATCTCTAACGGATAATTCTCAACTTTAGAACTCATTAAATCCATTTGTTTAATGGCATAATCAAGCTTTTGGACATTTTGATACACTTCTTTGAAAACAGAATTACCCTCAGAGGAAAGTTCTTGTTTGACACTTTGCCGAAAGAGATCCAGTAATGCTTTGAGGTTTGTTTGTCCCTCTTTAGAAGAGATATCTTGTGTTGAATTTAAATGATCCATAATGGCAGTAATCTCTTTAAAAAGAGGAGAAACAGCCTTGTTTGTTGTATTGAGGTGTGTTTGAAGTTCAGATGTTAGTGTTTGAAGCGTATCTAGCACTCCTTTTTGAGTAACACTATTCGATAACTTTGATTCAAAAAAGATTCCAGAATTTTGAATTTGTTCTTGCAATATTTTCACATCTATCTGTTCAATATTTTTAGAAAATAGCTGTAAAAGTGCTAATGGTTTTGCAATGGTTGAGTCCATTTTAACAAGAGAACTTAGATTTTTAATATCTTCAGCAAAATTACCCATATTTTTAAAAAGTTGATTGTTCTGTAATATCTCAAAAATAGCACTTTTAGATTTAGCTTCGCTCACAGCACTTCCTAATAACTGTCCAATGACTTCTTGGGCATTATTGGGTATTGTTGTACTTTTTTGTGCTGTGAGCGAAAGAGGGATATTCGCACTTTCTTGAATAATTTTTGTGGCATTTTCTTTGGCAGTTGCTTTTGGATCGAGTGTTTGCAGTTGATTCGTAAGAAGTGAAGTCGTTGA